>JAQUZK010000062.1 GCA_028691335.1 Candidatus Izemoplasmatales bacterium | reverse complement strand
GCTGGTGGTTCAGCTAAACAAGGTAGAGACAGGACTTTTCAAGCAATCCTTCCTTTACGTGGAAAAGTTATTAATGCTGAAAAGCAAAGGATGGAAGAAGTATTTAAAAACGAAGAAATATCTACAATTATATCTACAATTGGCGCTGGAATTGCCAGCGAATTTGATGTCAGTAAATCAAATTATAATAAAGTTATAATCATGACCGATGCTGATACCGATGGTGCGCATATACAAGTATTATTAATCACATTTTTCTTTAGGTACATGCCAGAACTAATTGAGAAAGGTAAACTGTATCTAGCACAACCACCTCTTTACAAGATTACTTCTGGTAAAAAAGAGAGTGCTTATGCATGGAATGAAGATGAAAGAGAAACTCTATGTAGAAAGTATAAAAATTATACTATTCAAAGATATAAAGGTTTAGGAGAAATGAATTCTTCACAACTATGGGAAACAACTATGGACCCTAAAACTAGAACTTTAGTCAAAGTAATTATTGAAGATTTAGCTGAAGCTGATCAAAGAATATCAGTATTAATGGGAGATAAAGTAGAACCCCGTAAAGAGTGGATAGATAATAATGTTTCTTTTGAAAATGAGGATGATGATTTTATGATTGAAGGTGTTATCAATGGCTAAATCTGTCAAGAAGAAACTAGATGATTATTTAGAAGAAAAAATTATTTCCGTTAATCTAGAAGAAATTGTCGGTGAGAGATTTGGAAGGTATAGTAAGTATATTATACAAGATAGAGCTTTACCTGATGTTAGGGATGGTTTGAAGCCTGTTCAAAGAAGAATTCTGTTCGCAATGAATGAGTTAGGAATGGGGTCAACAAAACCTTATAAGAAATCAGCTAGAATTGTTGGAGAAGTTATCGGTAAGTATCATCCACATGGGGATACTAGTGTATATGATGCGATGGTTAGAATGTCTCAAAACTGGAAAATGGGGACATTACTTATTGATATGCATGGAAATAATGGTTCAGTTGACAATGATCCAGCTGCGGCAATGCGTTACACAGAAGCGAGATTGACAGTTTTTGCGGAAGCTTTGCTTAAAGACATTGATAAGAAGACAGTAACATTCATCCCTAACTTTGATGATTGTGAATTAGAACCAGTTGTACTACCAGCTAAGTTTCCTAATATTTTAGTTAACGGAGCTACTGGTATGGCTACAGGGTATGCGACAAATATACCTCCACATAATTTAAGTGAAGTCTTAAGAGCTACAATTTATAAAATTAAAAATCCAAATGCAGAACTAGATGATTTATTAAAAATCATTACTGGTCCTGATTTTCCGACTGGGGCTTTAGTTGAAGGTACTAAAGAGATTAAAAAAGCTTTTCAAACAGGAAAAGGTAAAATTGTACTTAAAGCTAAAGTTGAAGTAGAAGACACTTCATTAGTCATAACAGAAATACCTTATGAAGTTAACAAAGCTGATTTAGTTCGTAAAATAGATGAAATACGTTTACAAAAGAAGATAGATGGAATTCTAGAAGTAAATGATTTGTCTGATAGAGACGGGATTAGAATAGTTGTTAAACTAAAGAAAGAAATTGCTTCAGATGTTATTTTAGCTTACCTATATAAGAATACTGATTTGAGTGTTACATACAATTACAATATGGTAGCTATTTCTCAAAGGAGTCCAAAACTACTCTCTTTAGATGAGATACTTACTCAATATATTCAACATCAAAAAGAAATGATTAGAAATCGTTCTAATTATGAATTAACTCAAACTGAAAAAAGATTACATATTGTTTCAGGGTTTTTAAAAATGGTTAGTGTTTTAGATGAAGTTATAGCACTTATTAGATCTTCTTTAGGAAAGAAAGATTCTATTAATAAATTAGTTGAAACTTATGATTTTACAGAAGCTCAAGCAGACGCTATAGTTTCTTTACAATTGTATCGATTATCAACAACCGATGTTACACAAATGCGTAAAGAAAGTCAGGAATTAAGCGATACCATCAAACGACTTGAACGTATACTGAATAATGAAGATGAACTAGAAAATGCTGTAGTTTATGAACTTGAAGAAGTTCTTAATAATTATCCAGTAAAGAGAAAAACAATTATCTCTGGTCAAATTCAAAAATTAGAAATCGATGAACAAGAATTAATAGAAAATGAAAATGTAATGTTCGTGCTCACAAAAGATGGTTATATTAAAAGAACTTCTCTTAAATCCTATCAAGCAACAACTACTGATACTGGATTAAAAGAAGGAGATATGGTTCTTAAACAAACTGAAGTTAATACTAGAGATAACCTTTTATTCTTTACTAATTTTGGAAACTTTATAACAATACCGGTTTATAAAGTACCTGATATGAAGTACAGAGATTTAGGGGATTATATCGGCAATTATGCACAGTTAGTTGATAAAGAAGCTGTAGTAGATTATTTAGTGATAGATGAATTTGATGATGACCGTGATGTTTTAGTTGCGAATGCAGACGGACAAGTAAAAAGAGTATTACTTAGTGAATTTCAAAAAACTAGAATTAATCGTACTTTCAACTGTTTACCAGCAAACAGACTTAACCCGTTAGTAAGTGCGGATTTAAGAGAAAAATTTGATCGAGATATTGTCTTAGTAACAGAAAATGGTTATGTCTTAAAATACGATATGGAAGAAGTTTCAACTCAATCTTTAAATGCCAAAGGTGTAAAGGGAATCAATCTAAGAGACGATAAACTTATTGGGGCTAGATTTACAACTCATATTAATAAGGATGAAGTTTTAATGCTTACTAATAGAGGTGGATTGAAACGTGAATTTGCTCAAAATATTGACTTAAGCCATCGACCAGCTAAAGGCAAACGTTATTTAAAAACAGTTCAAAGCAACCCATATAAATTTGTAGCAATGTCAACAGAGAATATTTTTAGACTAAAAGAAGCTCTAACTGTAAGAATACTATCAAAAAAACAAGCTTTATCAATACCTGCAATAGACTTGAAACCAGATCGCTATGAGAATGGAATTCCATATCTTAGCAAGAGCGATCATCCATTTAATCTAATACTAGAAATTAATAATTATCATGATTCAAAAAAGATTCTTATCGATTTGATTGATATTGTTGAACAAGAAGAACCTCAAGAAGTGGATGAAATGATGAATGATTTAGAAAAAATAATTTCCGGTTCTAAGATTAAAACTTTAGATGCTGATGATGATTTTGAAGAAGATGAAGATATAGAAGAAACAATTAATCAAGAAGAAGATGAAGAAGATGAGTTGGATGATTCTTTAGTCCAACAAACCTTATTTTAATGAAAGAGGAGCTATATGAAAAAACTGATTTTAATATTATTTTTATCGCTATTTTTAGTTGGTTGTGGAGGTTTTTCATCTCCAACTACAACAGAACCAATTGTTATTGATACAGAGAATTATCTTGAAATTAACAATGTAGAAGATTTGAAGTCTATGGAGATGAACAAATCATATATTTTGATGGTTGATTTAGACTTGATTGCTGAGGAATGGATACCCGTAGGGACTTTTACAGAACCTTTTTTAGGTAATTTTGATGGCAACAACAAGACAATATCAAATCTTAGTATTACTAAAGATAATCAATATAACGGTCTTTTTGGTTATCTCAAAGGTGATGTTTTTGATTTAACGATTAAAGACTTCAACATTGATTTAGATACTAAATATGTTAGCCTAGCGGGAGGATTAGCTGGAGCACTAAGTGGCGATGTTACTAACGTTAAAGTTAATGGAGATATCACCATTAAAAACACACGTTCTAATGTTTATGCGGGCATTATTGCAGGAATGAGTGAGAAATATACAGATTTATATGATATGACGGGATTTGTACCTAATATTATCGATAACAATATATCTGAAGGTTCAATTAATATCATATCGGAGAAATATGCATTTATAGGTGGTTTATTTGGAAAGTCATATAATTCCTCTATCACAAACAATCAAACAGATACTACTATAGATGTTGTGAATAATGCTAATATTGCCTATGTTGGCGGACTGGTTGGACATAACTACTCAGGTTTAAGATCTAGTTTTGAACAAGATCCAATAGCTGAACAAATCATAATTAAACAAAATATCTCAAGAACTGTTATCAATGTTGAATCAAAAACACATAATGCTTCTGTTGGCGGATTTATAGGCTATAGCTATTACGGTAATATAAGCGACAATTTTAGTTCTTCAACCATTTCTGTTGAAGCATTAATTGCTTATGCTAGTTTAAATATTGGTGAACAATGGTATGGTAGTTTTGAGAATATGGTTGCTCAAGGAAATATCACCTTAATCAATGAAAACGCAGATAACAAAATATCACCTTATATAGGAAAAGCTTTTACAAATATCGATATTTTAAATAGTTATTTTGAAAGTCAAAATCAAGAATTTTCTGAAGAGAAAAATCAAGTTTCTACTTCTGATTTAGCCTCTTACAATTGGTTTGTAAGTTCTTTAGAATGGGAAGCTGAGTTTATAAATAAGATTATCAATAATGATTAATGAGGAAGTGAAATGATGAGTTGTTTAGATCGCATAAAAGTTAATCTAGTTACTCATGAAATATTTAAAAATACAACGCGTTTATACTTAGAGATGGGTAAAAACCCTCTTTATGAACAAATCTTTAATGACAATATTGAATATATTAAAAAGGACATAGCTAATAAAAATGCTGAGCATTTTTATAAGTTGTTCTTTGCATCTGATTTTAGTTTAAGAGAAAATAGATATCGTAGTTTGTTATTAGATTCATCAGTAGCGAACAATAGAAGTGAACAACTCTATAAGAATATAGTGGAAATTTTTAATCGAATACACGTAGCTGACGTTGAACAATTTAATTTAGATTTAGGCGAAATAAATGATTTATTTACTTTAATGTTCAATGGGGTTTTGAGCAAAGAACAACTTAAATATCGTAAATTTGGTAAGAAGAAAGGTATGTTTCTTTCAGAAACTAAATCTATGAGAGAAGAGTTAGAAAAGTATTTAATTCAAATTAATAGTATCGCTAAAGAAAGAAGTATAGAACCGATTTTCTTATATCTTAACTTCATGGTAGACTTCATGAATATGCAAATTTTTGATATGCCATATAATGAGAGTTTAGCTATTTTGATTTTCTATATTTTAATGGTTGAGAATCATTATCAAGCAGCCAATTATTTATCTTTTTTTCAAAAATTAAACTATTATAAAATTGACTATGAAGATATCTTAAATAAAATTAAAATACAAAGTGCACAAGGGTTGCCTGATCTCATGCCTTTAATGAGTTTTCTAATCAATATATTTAATGGTATATATTTTGAACTTGAAGAAATTAGTAGAAATCATCAATTTGATCAAAATTTAGAGATTAGTAAAACTGATTATGTTGAAAATACGATTAATAAACTTCCTGAAGTTTTTTCAAAAGAAGATATTAGAGTTAAGCATCCTTCTATCTCGGAATCTACAATTAATCGAACATTAAAGAGATTGTCTGATGAAAACATAATAAGAGCTTTAGGTGTAGGAAGAAATGCTAAATGGGTAAAAATAGCAAAAAAACAATCAAAACATAAATTTGAAGGGCAAATGAATCTTGATTTGGGTGAATAAAAGATGAATGAATATATAAAAAAAATAGTTAAAGAAGCTTTAAACGAAGATATTCCTAGAATTGATATAAGTAGTGAGTATCTGTTTAGCAATGAAGTTTCTGAGGGAAAATTTATTGCTAAAGAAGATGGTGTTATTTCAGGGATTGAAGTATGCGAAGAAGTCTTTAAACAAATAGATGAAGATACTGATTTTATCACATTAAAAAAAGATGGAGATTTTGTAAAAAAAGGCGAAATAATTGCTGAAGTTAAAGGCTTAACAAAATCAATTTTAAAATCTGAAAGAGTAGGATTAAATTTTTTACAAAGAATGTCTGGTGTTGCGACTATGACAAGAGCTTTTGTAGAAGAAATCAAAGGTACTAATGCAAAAATACTTGATACTAGAAAAACCACACCGCTTTTAAGACGATTAGAAAAGAAAGCTGTAGTTGACGGTGGGGGAGTTAATCATCGAATGAACTTATCAGAAATGGTTATGCTTAAAGATAATCACTTGAAAGCAGCTGAGTCAATAAAAGCAGCTTGTGATAAGGTTCGAAATGCTGTCGGCAAGAGTTTTAAAATTGAAGTAGAAGTAGAAACTATTGAACAGTTTAAAGAAGCTTTAAAAGCAGATTGTGATATAATAATGCTAGATAATATGACTAATGAAATGATGAAAGCTTGTGTTGAATTGAATAATACAAGAAAAACAATAGAAGCAAGCGGAAACATGAATTTAGAAAGAGTTAAATCAGTATCTGAGACAGGAGTGGATTGGATCAGCGTGGGTAGTTTAACTCATTCATATAGGTCTCTTGATATTTCATTAAAATTCTAGATGTAAGGATGTTGAAACTTTGATTAAAAGCAAATACACATGGAAAAAACAAGTTGAAGAGATTATTAGTGATGAACTGATCTTTCAAACTTTATTGAAAAACAGGAAAATCTCTGATTATGAGACTTTTTTCTCAATGGGAAAAGAAAAACTTCATAATCCATATCTATTAAATGATATGCAAAAAGCAGTTAATAGAGTTAGATACTCTATTAATAATAATGAGAGAATTATGATTTTTGGAGATTATGATTGTGATGGTATAAGCGCTATATCAACCCTATATAGAACTTTAAAGACATTAAACGCTAATGTTGTCTATGATTTACCGGATCGATTCAATGAAGGTTATGGTCTTAATGAAAGAGCAGCCCAAGAGATTATTAAATCTGGAGTAAAATTGGTGATTACAGTAGATAATGGTATAACCTGTAATAATGAAATAGAAATATTAAAAAATGCAAATATAGATACAATAATTACTGATCATCATGAACCTGGGAACATTATTCCAGATGCTTTTGCGATAGTACACCCTAAATTAAGCCCTAATTATCCTTATCAAGAAATTGCTGGTGTTATGGTTGCTTATAAACTAGCATCTGCACTTGCAAATGATGATTTAGAAGATTTGTTTGATTTAGTTATGGTCGGTACTATAGCTGACTTAATGCCTCTTGAAGATGAAAATCAAGCAATGGTAAACCTTGGCATTGATAAGATTAAACATACTAAGAATATTGGTCTTAAAAAATTGATTGATTACAGTAATTTAGATATAATCAATGTCACTGCGATCGCTTTTAAAATCGCTCCTAAGATTAATAGTAGTGGTAGGCTTAATAAAGCTAAAGAAGCTGTTGAATTATTAATCACAGATGATATTAAGAAAGCAAATGACTTAATTATTGATATAGAGAAGAATCATGATTTACGTAAGAAATTAACTGAGGAAGCTTTTCAAATTTGTGAAGAACTAGTTGATGAAAATGACTCTGTCATTGTTGTTGCATCAGAAAAATTACATGAAGGTGTTATTGGAATATGTGCACAGAGATTAGTAGAAAAATATCAAAAATCA
>JAQUZK010000061.1 GCA_028691335.1 Candidatus Izemoplasmatales bacterium | reverse complement strand
GATAAAAAGTCGAGAGAAACATCTCGCTTTTTATCTTTTTTTAAAAAAATAGGTATAAATATAAAAACTTCATTTCAAAACTTTGCTAATCGTTTTAAAGACGGAAGTATTGGTACTAAGCTATCGCATTTTTTCATGGGAGCCGGTAACTTCTATCATAAACAATTTATTAAAGGCGTAATATATCTATCAATACAAATAGGATTCTTAACACTATTGATTGCTTCTCCAAAAGTCAACAACACTCCTATTGGTTTTAAGTCTTTAGTAAACTTAATTACTTTAGGAACTGAAGAAGGAAGTTTTGAGTTAGGAATTCCTACTGATAATTCTATGTTAATGCTACTATTTGGCGTTATTGTAATTGGACTTCTGGGTATGTTTCTAGCCGCATATTTATCTAATATTAAAAGTTCATATAAAGCTGATTTAGATGTTAAAGCTAATAAGAAACCTACTACTTTTAAAGAAGATATTGCATCAATGTTAGATGAGAGATTTCATACCGCTTTATTAACTCCTGCAATTATCGGAATTGTAACTTTCACAATTTTACCAACAATCTTCATGATTTTGATAGCTTTCACTAACTATGATAAAGATCACCAAGGTGAAGAGCTAATCAGTTGGGTTGGATTTGAAAATTTCACGAATATCTTTAGTGGTACTGGTGAAATCGCAAATAGATTCTTGCCAGTTCTTATTTGGACTTTAATTTGGGCGGTTTTTGCAACAGCCACTAATTATATAGGTGGTATTCTTCTTGCTTTACTAATAAACAAGAAAGAAGTTAAAGGAAAAAAACTATGGAGAACAATTTTCGTTTTGACTATTGCTCTTCCACAATTTATTACTTTATTAGCTATTAGAAGTTTACTAAGAACAGATGGCCCAATTAATCAAATACTTATGGACCTAGGATTAATTTCAGAGGCAATTGAGTTTCTCGGAAATGCAAACAGCCCTTGGCTAGCCCGAGGGATGGTAATTCTAATAAATATTTGGATCGGTGTTCCTTACACAATGCTGATGACATCAGGTATCCTAATGAATGTGCCTACTGAGCTATATGAAGCAGCTCAAATTGATGGCGCGACGAAAAGACAAGCTTTTTTCAACATAACGATCCCATATATCATATTCGTTACCACGCCATACCTAATAACATCATTCATCGGAAATATAACTAGTTTCAACGTTATATTCTTACTAACAAACGGTGGTCCTAAAGTTTCAGGTGGTTGGCAAGCTGGAGAAACAGATCTATTGGTTACTTGGCTGTATAAACTTACAATCGAGCAAAAAGATTATAATCTCGGAGCGGTAATTGCAATTTTCACATTCATTATTACCGCAACTGCTACTTTACTTACTTACCGCAGAAGCAAAGCCTTTAAAGAGGAGGATGCTTTCCAATGATGAATAATTCAAATGAGCAAAACGTAAAAAAATATAAAAGTGTAAAAACAAGCAAATCAGTTTCAACAATAATATCTTACTCATTATTAGTGGTTTTATCATTAATTTGGTTAATACCGATTATATGGATTTTACTACACTCTTTTAGAGCTGAGTACAATGGTGAATTCTTTGTCGGTGTTGTTGTGGGAGATTATTTCCCTAAATCACTGGGCTTAGAAAACTACATTAGTTTATTTAAGGATACTTTATTCTTAACGTGGTTTATAAATACATTATTTGTTAGTGTCTTTACTTTTATTCTTTCAACACTTCTAACGCTTTCAGTTGCATACGTTATGAGTAAACTTAAATTTAAAGCACGTAAAACATTCTTAAGTATCGCAATTATTCTAGGTTTATTCCCTGGATTCATGTCAATGATAGCTATATACTACATCATTAAAGCGATCGGACTTAGTCAATCTCTATTTGCGCTAATTCTAGTTTACTCAGCTGGATCTGGATTAGGATTCTATGTAGCTAAAGGCTTCTTCGATATCATTCCTAATTCATTAATGGAATCAGCTAGACTCGATGGCGCAACTAATTCACAAATATTCGGAAAAATTATTCTTCCACTAAGTAAACCAATTATTATTTATACAGCTTTACTATCTTTTATTGGACCTTGGATGGATTTCATTTTCGCAAAGGTTATACTAGGTGAAGAGCCTGAAAGATACACGGTTTCGGTTGGACTCTACAACATGTTGTTTGGTTCTCAACCGGATGAAAACTTATTTACAGTATTCGCTGCTGGTTCTGTAATAGTAGCTATCCCTATTGTTACATTATTCCTTTCAATGCAAAAATACTATGTAGAAGGAGTCACAGCTGGTGCTGTTAAGGGATAAAATGCGTTCAATCATTAAAAAATCATTGATTGTAATACTTTCTATCATCAGTTTAACACTTGTATCCTGTAGTTCTATGAGAGAATATAAAGTTAAAGACGAACTATTAATTTCAAGTAATGTTGAAGATAATTATCGGGTTTATTATGAAATATTCGTTGCTTCTTTTTCTGACAGTGATGAAGATGGAGTTGGAGATATAAACGGATTAATCAATCGAATTGATTATCTTAATGATGGAGACGACAATTCCGGTAAGAGTTTAGGAATTGAAGGTATTTGGTTAATGCCAATCATGCCTTCACCTAGTTACCATAAATATGATGTTCTCAATTACAAAGATATTGATTCCTCATATGGAACGATGGAAGAGTTCGAAAATTTTGTTAATCTAGCAAAAGAAAGAAATATTAAAGTGATAATTGATTTAGTACTAAACCATACATCTAATCTTCATCCTTGGTTTAAAAATGCTCAAAAAGCTATTCAAGAGAATGATCTAGAAAACAAGTATCTTGATTACTATGTCTTAGTAACTGAAGATGAAAAAGAACAAGGAAAGATGTATTATCCATTCGCTGGCGACTACTTCTACGAAGGAAATTTTTCCCCTTCTATGCCGGAATTAAACTTAGATAGTACTGATGTAAGAAATGAAATTATTGATATTATAAGTTTTTGGTATGAGATTGGGATAGATGGTTTTAGATTAGATGCTGCTAAATATCCATATTTTAGAAATGATGATTTAAACATCGAGTTTTGGAATTGGTTTGTTGAAGAATGTAAAAAAATAAATCCTGATACTTATATAGTTGGAGAAGTTTGGTCTGGAGACAGTTTAATAGCTCCTTATTATGAATCTTTTAGTAATTTTGATTTTGGAATGTCTGGAAGTGAAGGTGCTATTTCAGCCGCTGCTAAACAATATAATACTATTAACCAATATGTAAGTTATTTAACTAACTATCGTTCAATGATTGAAGGGTATAATCCGAATGCTATTTTAACACCTTTTATATCAAATCATGACATGGATAGAGCCGCTGGATATCTCAACTTAAATAACTATGAAATGTTCATGGCAGCCAATCTATACTTACTCACATATGGAAATCCTTTTATTTACTATGGAGAAGAAATAGGAATGAAAGGTTCTCGATCAAATGAAATGACTGATGCCAATAGACGTCTAGCAATGCTTTGGGGAGATGATGATACCGTAAAAGATCCTATAGGCACTACTTACGATAATGATAATCAAACTAATGGCACTGTAAAAAGTCATTTAAAAGATAAGGAAAGTCTATATAACCATTATAAAAAACTAATTATGATTAGAAAAGCTAATCCAGAAATAGCTAGAGGAAGCTACACATACCTTGAATTCAGTGGTTATTATACATTCGGAGGTTTCTTATCTACATACAAAGATTCTACTGTGGGAGTTTTCCATAATGTTGGAGATAAAGAAATTATTATTGATTTAAGTCAATATACAGACTTCACATTCACAACATTAAGAGCTTATGTCGGAATCAACACAGCTAGTCTAGATGGACAAACACTCAAGATAGGCCCTTATACTTCTGTAGTATTAAAATAGTGTGAGCGGTTACATATTTTCATCAAATACCGTCAAAGCCTTTGACAGTATATTTATACAGTGATATAATTGTATTAAGATTTAAATTAAATTTTAAATAAAAAAGGAGAGAAAAATGAAAAAATTATTAGTTTTACTATTAGGCTTAGTATTTTCTTTTGGTTTAACTGCTTGTACAAGCGAACCATTAGCTAATGCCGAAAAAGATTATTACGTTGTAGGTAACTTCAACGATTGGGCGAATGGAACAACAGCTGAATACAAAATGGAAGCTATTCCTCTAAATGACGCTAGAGTTAAACCTCTTAAAGATGACCTAAAAGGCGCTAAATACTTGTACATATTAGAATTAACTCTTCCAACTGAAGATGCTGGATGGGGAAAATACTTTATTATTGATGAAGAAAACACTACAGTTGACGGAAATCAAATCATCAAAATCATCCGTACAGATGCTGGCGATACAGATGCTATTAACTGGTGGGCTCAATCTCCTGAATCAGGAAAAATTGATAACTTAACTCCTGATACATTCTGGATTCCTGAATTTGTTGAAAACCCAACTACAACCGATACAGTTGGAGAAGGCGAAGAAGCAATCACTTATACATCAGGAGCTTGGAATCATGACTCTGTTGCTTTAGCTAAAGGTACTTACTATGTAGTATATGTAGACTTTGGTGCTGGTTCTCAAGCAATGGGATTAATCGAAAAAACAGCTGAATAATTACAATTTTAAAATTAAAAAAGATCTTAACTTTTTACAAATAGTTAAGATCTTTTTTTATCTTATATTTTTTAAATCTGGCTTTAATCTTTTAAAAGTCTTTTTTTCATAGAGATTGGCAAAAGCAATAATGTTTTCATCATCAAACTTTTTCCCAATAAAAAATAAACTTCTTGGTTCATCATCAATAAGAGGTTTCGCAGGAATTGCAATCACTGGATTACCGAATATCGGCGCATGTGATGATCTAACAACTGATACTAATACATCCAAATTATTTTCTTCTAATAGTTTCTGATATTCACCAGCTACTTCTAAATTTTCCTTCCTTACTTTAAAATACTCAACCTCTGTTAAAGCTCCACTGGTCTTTTCAGCAGCAGTAAAAATACTCTGACCGTATTTTAAACGATTCCTTGAATCCTGATTATTAAAACTAATCAAATCTTTTAAGCTATTAATACCAACTGGTCTATATTTAGCTAAATAATGATTCAAGTCTACTTTAAAATCATAAATCAAAGTTATATGATTTGGCATCTTCTTGTTTTCTATTTCAAATGATAAAACTTCACAACCAGCTGCTTCAAAAATATCCTTCGCTTCTTTTTCTATTTCCTTTTCTTCATCATTATAATCAAGATTTGTATATTTCACAAATCCTACTTTTTTACCTCTAATATCCTTTTTAAGAGCATCTATGAAATTAAACTCTTTATTATCTATATGATGAGTATATAAATCTTCACTATCATAACCATAAATAATCTGTAGAAGATAAGCACAATCTTCAATACTTCTACCTAACGGCCCAGCGGTATCTTGATGATGAGATATCGGAATAATTCCACTTCTTGAAACCATACCTACAGTTGGTTTAATAGTTGAGATTGAATTGTTTTTTGCAGGAGCTGTCAAAGAACCATTTGTTTCAGTTCCTATTGAAACAGCAATAAGGTTACTTGCTACTGCGACAGCTGAACCGGTGCTAGAACCTAGAGGATCAATATTCTTACTGTAAGGGCTCTTAACTTGACCGAATCTTGACCCATATCCAGAAGGCATATTATCAAAACTCATAAAATACGCAAACTCACTTAAATTAGCTTTTCCTAAGATAATAACTCCAGCATCTCTTAATTTCTTTATAACAAAAGCATCTTCTGGCGCATAAAAATTTTCTAAAGCTATCGATGAAGCTGAAGTATGCATTTTATCTTTAGTGTTGATATTGTCTTTTATAACAATCGGTATTCCATGCATTATTGACCTTATTTTGCCATTACTTCTCTCTAAATCCAATATATCGGCTATTTCATATACTTCGGGATTTATCTCAGCGATAGAATTTAACATAACTCCACTTTTGTCATAAGCAAGAATTCTTTCAATATAAAAATCTACTAAATCACGAGATGTAAATTCCTTTTTATTAAGGCCATCTATTAACTCTTTAACACTATATTCTTTATCAATCATCTTAAAACTCCTTAAAAAATTGACGTAAAAATTCTTTCATATAAGCAATTCTTTCTTCAGCTATTAATCTAGATTCAGGAAAGTTCATCAATGAATCTAACCCCAATAATTTTTGATAGAAATGAGCTATTGCAGAAGTATCATCAAAAGAATAATCATATATATGTCTATTCTTTTTTCCAGAGTAAGCAAAAACTCTTGCTATACCTATCGCTCCTAAAGCATCCAGTCTATCAGCGTCTTGAACTATTTTCCCTTCTAGACTATCTACTTTTTTTCCTTTTAAATAATCAGAGTAAGACATGTTATTAACTATTTCCATAACTTTTATCTTAGTCTCTTCATCAACATGTTGACTTAAAAAAAATTCAACCTTTTTACTATTAGGACTAGCTACTTTATAATCATCTAAATCATGCAATAATGAAGCTAAAGCAATAACCTTTTCATTCACATCTTTACCAATAGAAAGATAAGTAGCCATTTTATAAACCCTTAAGGCATGATAATAATCATGCCCGGTATTTTCATTAATAGTATCTTTCTTTACATATTCTTCACAAACTTTAATTAAATTATCCATTTTTATACTCTTTTGCTAAAGATATATACTTTTTAGAATTTTCGATATTAGCTTTTATCTCTGCATCAGTTAATTCTCTTACTATTCTCATTGGGTTACCCATAACTAATGTTTTTGGAGGGACAATTTTTCCTGGCGGAACCAAAGTTCCAGCCGCAACCATAGCGTATTCTCCAATAACAGCACCATTTAGGATTATCGATCCCATGCCTATCAAAGCATAGTCTTTAACAATAGCTGCGTGAATAATTGCGCTATGTCCTACAGTAACCATTTTACCTATATGAGTACTTTGAAAAGTGTCTGTATGAACAACAACATTATCTTGAATATTCGTACCTTCATCAATAACAATACCAGCCATATCTCCTCTAACAGTTGAGTTAAACCATAAATTAACATCTTTGCCTAACTTAACATTTCCTACTACATCAGACCCTAAGTTCACAACACCTTCAGAAATGATTGGCTCAAAATTTTTATATTTCATCATCATCTTCCCATCCTAAATCTAAAGGTATCAAAAGTTTTATAGTTAATAACCTCAATATCAGTATTTTTTTCAAGTTTTGAGAGTATATAATCAGAGTTTTTCTCTTTTCTTGAATCTAAGAAACTCTGAATCTCAAAACGATTCATAGGATGTCTACGAATAATCGATAGAATAGCCTCATAATTATCAGAGATGTTAGAAAAAAAGTTTGGATCAGCTAACATATCAATGTTAATTCCTTTTAGAATTTTAGCAATTTCATCCATTTTCTCATGACTCACTGGCTTTACAGACTTAACAGCTGGTGGTCTAACGGGAGAATTTAAGTAATACTTTTCATACTTTAATCTTTTTAATAAAGTTTTCAATCC
>JAQUZK010000060.1 GCA_028691335.1 Candidatus Izemoplasmatales bacterium | reverse complement strand
TTTTTCTAAGGTAATTTATGTACAAAACTTAAATGTTATTGACAGTCAATGTACTTATCATTTTACGTTTACATAATAGTTAATCAAGGTATTGATATCTTATGTTTACTTTCTTAGAAATATTTATAAGAAAACTAATTACATAACTAAACTCTAATTTAAACATTAGGGTTTTTATTTTGTCAAGGGACTTATCAATTAAAGCTTACTAAAAAACTCGTTTTAAAATCTTTTCTTTTTTATCAATTATGATATAATGTAATAGACTGAAAGCGTTTTAAACGGAAGGAGAATTAATATATGAATGAATATAAGGCAAATGCTTTGAAAAACGTTATTTTACTCGGACACTTAGGTAGTGGTAAGACATCACTATCAGAATCTTTAGCATTTATCTCAGGAGCGATTGACAAAAAAGGTAGTATCGAAAAAAAATCAACTGTATCAGATTATACTCCAGAAGAACAAGGTAAACTAAGTTCTTTATCCACTGGTTTACTTCCTTTGGAATTTAAGGATATAAAAGTTAATATTTTAGACGCTCCAGGAGCGGATGAAATGATTGGTGATATTTCTCATTCAATGGCTGTGGCTAATGCTGCAATATTGGTTGTAGATGCTTCTAGTGGTGTTGAAGTAGGTACAGAAAAAATGTGGTTAGAAATCAAGAAGAGAAATTTACCAGCGATGATTTTCTTAAACAAAATGGACAAAGAAAATATCAAATTTGATGAAGTTTTAGAAGAAATTAGAACAAAGCTTGGTAAACAAGCTGTACCATTTGCTCTTCCTTTAGGCAAGAGTGATGAATTTAACGGATTTGCGGATATCGTCGAATTAAAAGCTAGAATTTATGATGGTAATGCTTGTATCGACGGAGAGATTTATGAAGATAAAATGGATAAAGTTGAGTCTTTAAGACAAGATTTAATCGAAACTGTAGCTGGATCTGATGAAGAATTATTAGAAAAGTATTTCGAAGGCGAAGAATTGACTATGGATGAAATCCGTTCTGGATTACACAAGTCAGTATTAGCTGGAGAAGCTGTGCCAGTTATAGTAGGTTCATCTTTGAAAGATATTGGAACTCTAACTCTTCTACATATGATTCGTCAATATTTTCCAACTGTAGCTGAAGGTCAACCTTCTGTTGGGGAAAATGAAAAGGGCGTTGATATCCAAAGAAGTTTTAAAGATGAAGAACCTTTCTCTGCTTTTGTATTTAAAACATTAATAGACCCATTTGTTGGAACGATTAATATTATGCAAATTAAATCAGGGACTTTACAAAAAGATCAAGAAGTATACATTTCTAATAAAGAAAGCACTGAAAAAGCATCTCAGTTATTTACCCTTTTAGGTAAAACTCAAATTCCGATGGATGTTTTTCACGCTGGAGATATTTGTGCTATGGCAAAAGTTGCGGATGTTAAGACTGGATCTACACTTTCTGATAAAAAGAATATTATTGTATATCCACATATAGTTTGTCCTACACCTACTATGTATGTAGCCATTCATCCGGAAAACAAGAAAGATGAAGATAAACTTTCAAATGCATTAGCTAGATTACAGCTTGAAGATAACACTATTGAAGTTGTTAGAAACAAAGAAACTTCCCAATTGTTAATTGGTGGTCAGGGAATGATTCATCTAGGATATATAATTGATAAGATGAAAAATATGTTTAAAGTTGCTTTACAAACAGAAGATCAAAGAATCGTTTATAGAGAAACAATTAAACAAACCGCTACAGCAGAAGGTAGATATATTAAGCAATCTGGAGGTTCTGGATATTACGGTGTTGTTGTAATGAGATTTGAACCGAATCCAAAAGCAGATTACGAATTCGCTGAAGAAATATTTGGTGGAGCTGTTCCAAGAGGATATTTTCCAGCAGTGGACAAAGGTTTACAAGAAACTCTTGAACATGGTGTTCTTGCCGGATTCCCTGTTATTGGAGTAAAAGGTGTTTTAACTGATGGTAAGTACCATGCAGTTGATTCAAATGAATTAGCATTTAAAATGGCTGCCTCCATTGCGTTTAAAGAAGCTTGTAAAACTGCAAAACCAACAATTCTTGAACCAATTTTCAAGTTAGAAATTACAATTAAAGATGAATATTTAGGTGATGTACTTGGTGATATCAACAAACGTAGAGGTAGAGTTTTGGGAATGGAACCAGCTGTTGAAGGATATCAAAAAGTTGTAGCTGAAGCGCCTGAATCTGAAATTACAAAATATACGATTGACTTGAAAGCTATGACTCAAGGATCTGGTACTTTCTCAAGAGAATTTGTAAGATATGAAGAAGTTCCTGGAAATCTAATTGATAAAATAGTAGAAGAGCAAAAAAAGTATAACGAAGAACACAAATAGAAATGATTAAAGCGGTCAAAAAATTGACCGCTTTTACATTGATTTTCTTGACAGATTAGCCCTTTAGTGATAAAGTATTATGTGTGATAGAGTAATACTGGAAAAGGGTGATTTTTTATGAATAAAATAGGTGTATTATTAGATAGTACTACTTACACAAGGAAAGAACTAAGTTCATATAATTTTATTAAATGGGCTAACTTAAAAGTTATTATAGATGAAAAGGAATTTTTAGAAAAAGATATATCAAAAGAACAAATGGAGAATTATTTAGAAGGTACACATAAGTTGTTAACTTCGCAGCCCTCACCTCAAGATTTTATAGATATTTTTAAAGAATTTGAGGCGGAAGGGTATACTCATGTTTTGACGGTTTTAATCTCTGAAAAACTAAGTGGAACATATCAATCAGCTTTACTTGCGAAAAGTATGATGGAAGATACTAAGTTGGATATCAGTATTCATTCTCCAAAAACAGCTTCGTACGGAGTGGCTAATGGAATAAACATAATCGCAGAAGAAATAAAAAACGGAAAAAATTTTGATGAGATTTTAGACTTATATTATAAAATATTTAAAGAGCCATTAGTTACTTTTACATTAAGCGATCTAATGCACTTATTTAAAGGCGGAAGATTAAATAGAGTTTCGGCTTTAATTGGAACGATTTTAAGAATAAAACCAATTATTGAAATGCTTGATGGAAAGCTTGAATTGGTTAAAAAGACGAGAACAAATTCAGCTTGCTTAGAAATATTTATTGAAAAAATCAATTACTATGCAGAGAAATATGAGAATGTTCATGTGGATATTATAGATTTGAATCTAGATGAATGGTCTCAGAAGATAGAGGATTACATCAAAAAGACTTATCCAAAGATAATAATTCATAGAACTAATTACGTAAGTCCAGTTTTTTATGTTCATTTAGGTAAAAAAGGATTTGGAATTGCGATAGTAGGATACTAGTATATATGAAATTTCTAGATTTTTCTAGAAATTTCTTTTGTACTAAAATAAAAATATATTTCTTGACAAAATAGATATGTTTTAGTAAACTAGTAAGTGCGAAAATTAATATGGCGATTGTGGCGAAGGGGTTAACGCATCGGATTGTGGCTCCGACATTCGTGGGTTCGAGTCCCATCAGTCGCCCCAATATTAAAAATAATGGGCTATGGCCAAGCGGTTAAGGCATCGGACTTTGACTCCGAGATCGGTAGTTCAAATCTACCTAGCCCAGCCATTATTTTTGACCCGCTAGCTCAGTCGGTAGAGCATTTGACTTTTAATCAAAGGGTCAGGCGTTCGAATCGCCTGCGGGTCACCATCTTTGCGGGTGTGGCGAAATTGGCAGACGCGCTAGACTTAGGATCTAGTTCTTATGAGTGCAGGTTCAAGTCCTGTCACCCGCACCAGATTATGAAGAATCAACTCCCAAACGGGAGTTTTTTTCTTTTTCCATTTGAAAAAAAATAATCTCATTTAGATTAAAAATGTATTTTTTAGCCATGTCGTCTTTTTATATAGTTATTATTTGTGTATAATAGAAAATAATAATAGGAGGAAAAACATGGAAAAACCAGTTATTAGTATTAAAAATAATATAAGTATGAAAGTAATATATCTAAGTTTTAAAGGCAACTACATAGAATTTAGAAAGAATAGCCAGTCTATGTATGAAAACTTATTTAAGTTCGCGATTGCCAACAACTTATTACGCGGTGAAAAGAATCTGATTATGACCATTTATCATGATAATCCTTTCATAACCAAAGTAGATGAGCTGAATACAAGTGTTGCGATGACTATTGAAGATGGTCTGATAATACCTGAAGACAATTTGATTAAAAGCATGGTTATTTCTGGGAATTTCGCTATTGCTAGGTTTAATTTGAGGTTAAATGATTATGGTGAGGCCTGGGGTTATATATACAAAGATTGGTTATTTAACAGCCAATATGTGCCTAGAAATTCTTTTCCTTTTGAGATGTATATTACAAAACCTCCAAGAAATTTTAAAGATACTAGTGTTACAGATATTTATATTCCGATTGAGTAGTTTTTAACTACAAACAGCAATTTGTAATAAAATATGTTACAATTAGTATAAACTTTTTAAGTAAAGGGGATTTTTTTTATTATGACGTGGATTTTAATATCTTTACCTTTAATAACAATATTTGTATATACTTATTTAAGAATGCTAAGTAAATCTAATTTAAAGGGAGAGATTTTTTATCATACTTTTTTCCAAACATCAATCTCTTTTTTGTTAGTTATTTTGTTTTTCTTTCAGGGTTTTATTGAAAAGTTTTATGTGATTGTAATTATTGTGGCTCTTTTATTGTTGATAAGTCTGTTTTACTTTCTTAAGGATAATGATTTGTCTTTTACAATATCAGGTGTTTTGAAATTAGAAGCTATTAAGAATAACATTCTATTTGTAGGTATTACAATTTTATCACTTTATGTTTCTTTAACTATTTTCAGATACATGGATTGGTATTTTCAAATACTATTTAGTATAGTAACAGTTATTACTTTGATTGTTTTGTCCCAAATATTGAGAAAGAAATTGGAGTTTTTTTATCAAGATGTTAAAAATTGGATTACAGAATCTGGTATAAGTAAATACTTTGTATTATGGGGCGTTTTTGGTTTTGTTTTATTTGCGGGATTATTTATACAAATTCCCACAAATAATATTAAGCAATTTTTGAATTTAAACAATAATTCAAAATATTTTGTTTTTCAAGGATTACCAAATGATATTAAAAATAACTATGAACAAGAACTACTTTTTAGCATGAACATTACCTCAAGTTCATCAGGTAAGAATATTGAGGATTTTTATATAGAGAATAATACTGTATATTTTAGCTATGGTAATACTATTGAAAAGTATGATATGGAGAAAAGCGCTTTAATTGGTAAGTATTATTTAGAAATGGCAATAGATTATGAGGAAAAAGAAATCTTTAAGAATCGATTCATTGAATATGAAAATTCTTTATATTATTATGACTCATCTGGTTTTTATAAACTTATAGATA
The DNA here is from genome assembly GCA_028691335.1 of Candidatus Izemoplasmatales bacterium. Taxonomy (GTDB): domain Bacteria; phylum Bacillota_I; class Bacilli_A; order Izemoplasmatales; family Hujiaoplasmataceae; genus UBA2289. The sequence goes on along the minus strand of JAQUZK010000060.1, from coordinate 2,164 downwards.
GTGAAGCTGATAAGATATCTGATTACAGTACTGCTAATAGTAAGATTTTTTATAACGAAGAAGGAAGGTTATCATTCCTGACTAGAAAAAGTGATATTTTATATGATATTCATTACTTATTAAATGGTTCTATTATTTTTGAAAAAACAGTTGATATATCTCTTCTTGGTTATGAAGATCTAGTTGTTATTTCTGATTCTTTATTTTATAAACAAAATAATGACTATATACTATTCGTCGATACTAATTATACTTTCAAGAATGTTAGTTCTGAAAGAGCATATAATTCCAATTTAAAGAAAATGTATTATTTTTCTGATTTTGAGGTGTTTGTAGATGATGGCATTAATCAAAAGAAAATATTAAGATATTTAGGGTATGACATTTCTAGCACAGGTTTTGTAGGCGATATGTTGATTTTTAGAACTGAGTTAAATCTAGAGAAAGCTAGATTGATTATGTATAATGATGATTACGAGAGTTTATATTTGTTTAATCATTTAGATACTGATACTTTTTTAATCGATAAGGATTATAAAAGTGGTTATATTGTGAATTATCGAGAATATAATGATGATTTATCATTTGTACAAGTAGAAACAAGAAATAACGGTGAAGAAAGATTGATTCAAGTTTTCGAACTCGTAGAGAAACCAACTGATTTGATTTTACCAATTTATTCTCATTTTGGTTTATATATATTATTAGTGATTTTAGTTTGTGTTTTTGTGCCGATAACTGATGACATAAAATATGTAACATATTTGGGTAATGAGAATTTTGGAAAGAAAAAAAATTGACAAATAAAAAAGCTCCTGTTTGGAGCTTTTGCTATTTTAAAGGATTGAATTTTTCTTTTGTTTGCTTTTCTTTAAATTTTTTTTTGTATTTGGGGATAGGGTCATACCCTCCGTTTGAGAATGGATTGCATCTAATTACTCTCCATAAAGTTAATAACGAGGCTTTAAAGACGTTGTAATTCTTGTAAGCATCTATAGCGTAATTAGAACAAGTAGGATGATACTTACATGTAGGATTTTTTGCTCTTGTGGCTGTTTGATAGTTTTTTATTAGTTTAATTATCTTTGATTTCATCTTTATTCCTCCTTACTAAATTAATAATATCACACTTTATGTTATTAGTCATTCAATTAATATTTACTAGCTTAAGATTTCTAATAGATAGTATGTGTTTTTTAAACGATAAATATGAATTAATATTCATATTTAGAAATATGCTATTTAAAAAGGTTTGAGAAGGATTATTTGTTGTCAAATAACATTGTTTATGATACAATTATCACATGGTGATAATATGATTAATCAAGAAAATGTTGAAAAGTTGTTTGATATTTTGGATAATTCAGCTAGTAGGTATTATGAAATTATGAAATTGCCTTATTTGGAAGGCTTAGTTCGTACTTGTGAGAATATACTTTCTAACACTGTTGAAGAAGAAAACGAAGAATTAAAGAACGAACTTTTTTCTATGATTGAAGAGATAAAAGATATTGAGTTTAATAAAGAAGAAATTAGAAAAGCTGTACAGTATTCTTGTTTGAGAGGATTAAAGCATCAGGGTATATCAAACCAAATGATAACTCCTGAAAGTATTGGGATTTTTTTTAGTTACTTGGTTGAAAAACTATATGATAAAGGAAGTTTACTGATTTTAGATCCTTTAGTAGGTACAGGTAATTTAATAACAAGTTTAGCGAATAATTTAAATAAAGAACTCTCATTAGTCGGGGTTGAAAATTTTATAGAGTACTACAAATTGTCAAGAACATTATTTGGGATGTTAGACTATGGAGACAACATATATTATCAAGATATTTTGTCATTTAATAATATTTCATCTGATTTAATAGTTACTGATTTTTCTGGAATAGACCATCAAAAAATTTTTAAAATTATTAAACATTCTTTTGACCTGATTATGGATAGCGGGTATATGATTAGTGTTATTGATAATGATTTTTTTGATAATTTCAATTTAAAAGACTTTATCTATGAAGTTAAGGATAGATGGCATTTTTTTGGGATGATTGTCTTACCTAATTCAATACTTAAGAATGTTAAAAAAAGTATTTTTATTTTACAAAGAATTGGTGAAAGCTTTGTTAGGCCGGAAAAGTTCTTAGTAGCTGATCTTCCTGAGTTT
>JAQUZK010000059.1 GCA_028691335.1 Candidatus Izemoplasmatales bacterium | reverse complement strand
ATGTTCGCTAAATAAATGTTCTTCTCCATTCACAAGTATTTTTACGTGTCCTTCTCCTAATTTAGTAGCGACTTCCAAAGAATCATACAATCTAGAAGTTATTTCATCCTTAACGATAATTCTATCAATAACTACATCAATATCATATCTTAAATTCTTATCAAGTTTTATATCTTGATCAAGCTCATAATCCTCTTTATTAATTCTAATTCTAGTATATCCATCTTTACGCAAACCATCAATTGTCTTTTGATGTGTTCCCTTTTTACCTCTGACTATAGGCGCTAAAATAATAAGCTTTTCACCCATAAAATCTAAAACGCGATTAGTCATTTCTTGAATTGTTTGAGATTTTATTTCAATATTATGAGTAGGGCAAAAAACCTTACCAATTCGCGCATAAAGCAATCTAATATAATCATATATCTCGGTAACAGTCCCCACAGTAGATCTAGGATTATTTGAAGTTGTTTTCTGATCAATTGATATTGCAGGAGACAAACCCTCGATCAAATCAACATCAGGTTTCTCCATATTTCCCAAAAACTGCCTTGCATAAGCACTTAATGACTCCACATATCTTCTTCTACCCTCTTCATAGATTGTATCAAAAGCTAAAGAAGTCTTTCCGGAACCTGAAAGACCAGTCATTACAACTAGTTGATTTTTTTTAAACTCTAAATTAATTGACTTAAGGTTGTTTTCTCTAGCACCTTTTATCGTTATAAACTCACTCAATGTATCACCTATTTCATTATCATTTCATTAAACTCATCTTCAGTAATAATTTTCAGTTTAAGCTCAATAGCTTTTTCATACTTGGACCCCGGACTATCTCCCACAAGAACATAGTCAGTCTTACTAGAAACTGATGAACTTACATTACCGCCCATTTTTTCTATTATACTCTTAGCATCATTTCTCGAATAGTTTTGAAGAGTACCAGTAAGCACTACTGTTTTAGCGGTAAAAACAGTTTCACCAGAAAGTCTTTCATCGATAAAGACAGTATTCACTCCAAGGTTTCTTAATTCTTTAATTAAATTAATTTTTTCTTCATCAGAAAAATACTCAATTATACTTTTTGATGTAGCTTCACCAATATCTTTAATTTGAGATAAATCTTCAAAAGACAAACTTGGGTACTCTAACAAATCTCTATAAGTTTGAGCTAAAATCTTAGCTGTTTTAGCTCCTACATGACGTATCCCTAAACCAAATATCAGTTTATCTAAGTTGTTTGATTTAGAATTCTCAATAGATTTCAATAGATTTTCTATACTTTTAATTCCAAATCCTTCTTTTTTTATTAGCTCATCCTTGTGCTCGAATAACTTAAATATATCAGAAATTTTTCTAATATACCCATCGTTATAGAACTCAGTCATTATCGCTTCACCTAATCCATCTATGTTATACACTTCTCTTGAAGCAAAATGAATAAGTCCTTCTAAATGCTTCGCTTCACAATTAGGATTTAAACAATAATAATCAGCTTCATCTTCATTTCTAACAAGTTCACTATTGCAGATAGGACAGAACTTAATCATTTCAAAAGGTACTTCTTTACCAGTTCTTTTGTCTTTTGCAACTCGCAAGACCTCAGGAATAATTTCTCCAGCCTTCCTAACTACTACACTATCATTAACATGAATATCTCTCGTTTTGATAAAATCTTCATTATGCAAAGTAGCTCTAGAAACTAAACTTCCTGAAATCATCACCGGCTTAAGCTTAGCAACAGGTTTAACAACTCCAGTTCTTCCAATTTGAAAATCTATTGCTTCTAATACCGTTTCAACTTCCTCAGCAGGAAATTTATAGGCTGTTGCCCATTTAGGAAACTTCGAAGTATAACCAATTTTCTCATATAAATCTACTTCATTTACCTTAATAACAACTCCATCTATTTCATAATCGAGAGTTGATTTAAGTTCAGTTACTTTCTTGATAAATTCTATAACCTCATCAATATTTTTACAATAAACCGTATAATCATTAACCTTAAAACCTAACGCTTTTAGGCCTTTAATAGTTTCATAATGATTATTTGTTTTAAATCCATAACCATAATAAACAAAAACATCCAAGTTTCTCTTAGCTACAATTTTAGGATTTAATTGTCTAATACTTCCAGCAGCTGCGTTTCTTGGGTTTTTAAAAGGCTCCTCGTTATTAGCTATTTTTTCTGCATTAATTTTTTCAAAACTCTTCTTACTTAAATAAATCTCCCCTCTCACTTCTACTGGGGATAAATCATCAATCTTAAGAGGCACTGACTTAATTGTTTTAACGTTTTCTGTGATGTCTTCTCCAAGCACTCCGTTCCCTCTAGTCGCTGCTCTTTTATAAAATCCATCTTCATATTTAATTGAAACAGATAGACCGTCAATCTTTAAATCGACTGTGTATGTGTATTCGTTTACGGCCTTTTTAACCCTTTTATCAAACTCTTTAAGCTCAGAAAAACTAAATACATTATCTAAAGATAGCATTGGAATATCGTGACGAACTTTCTCGAATTTCTCACTAACTTCGCCACCAACTCTTTGTGTAGGGGAATCAAGCGTTTTATATTCAGGATAATCATTTTCAAGTTTTATCAATTCTTTTAAAGTTTGGTCATATTCATGATCAGTCACGGTTGGATTATCTAAAACATAATACTCATAGTTATACTTGTTCAATAAGTCTTTTAATTTCTCTATTCGGTCTCTAACATTCATTATTTACCCACCACCTCATAACTAGGATGATCTTTAATTAATATTTTAATCCCTGTAGGACTTGGAAACGCTACTCTTATTTTTTCATCTTCAATAGCTACTACTACACCTTTTCCGAAACTCTTGTGTTCTATTTTGTCTCCAACACGAACATTCTTTTCTACAGATGTGTAACTAAACTTACTTTCATCAAAATCTATTGATTTTCGATGTTTTGGCTTTTCAAAACTTTCTTTTCTCGGTTGATACATTCCTTTTCTTTCAATAAGATCTGAATCAATTTCCTCAATAAACTGAGAATCTAAATTTTCTTTAAATTCTCCATACATAAATCTGGAACGACAGTTTGTAATAAAAATATTTTCTTTAGCCCTTGTTAAAGCGACATAAAAAAGTCTTCTCTCTTCATCAATATCAAATCTTTCTTTAATACTTTGGTTAGAAGGGAAAATACCTTGTTCCAAACCTACAATAAAAACCGTTTTAAATTCTAATCCTTTCGCAGCGTGAACTGTCATTAAACTAACATACTCCCCTGCTTCATCTATCTCTTGGGCTTGTTCATGCAAAGCTAAATCATTTAATAAATTAACCAATATCTCATAATTATCAAAACTGACATCATATCCAGCTATCTTTTCTAATATTAGGCTTTTAAACTCATATAGGTTATCTAACTTTCTTTCTGCTTGAAAACTTCTGTCCAAAGTAGAATCATCATTTTCTAACATAGCTTTATAACCTGTTTTTTCAATTAACTGATCATAAGTGTCCAATAATGATTGGTGATTTATTTCCTCTTTTAGTTCTAAAATCACTTTTTTGAAATCTATCATCGAACTCTTTGCTTTTCCTTTTAGAATCTCACTTTGTTCATCAACTACATCAAATAACTTGATATTGTTTTCTTTGGCTTCTTCTACCATTTTTGCAAATGTAGCATTACCAACGCCTCTTTTTGGAGTGTTATAAACTCTAGTAAAAGAGTAATCATCACCCATATTAATAATCAAATGTAAATAAGCGATTATATCTTTAATTTCTTTTCTTTTATAAAAAGATATATTACCAATAACTCTATGTGGCAAATTAAATTTAAGAAATATATCTTCAAACTTTCTACTCATCGCATTGTTTCTATACAATATTGCGATATCACTTAAGTTTTCGCCCTTTAAAAGATAACTTTTAATTTTTTCATAAACATAATAAGCTTCTTCTTCATCAGTTCCTGCCTTATAGTGAATAATCTTTTCACCCTCACCCAGCTGAGAGAATAATTCTTTTTTTATTCTATTTCTATTTTTTTTAATAACAGAATTAGCAGCTTTTAATATTGTATCTTTTGAACGATAATTTTGATTTAAAAGTATCGTTAGATGTTCTGGGAAATCTTTTATAAATTTCTTTATATTTTCTATATTTGAGCCTCTAAAAGCATAAATGCTTTGGTCTTCATCACCTACTATGAATAGATTCCTATGATTAATTGCTAGTAATTTTACTATCTCATATTGTAAATCATTCGTATCTTGAAACTCATCAACTAAGATATATTCAAACTTATCTTGATATTTTTTCAAAACCTTGGGATGCTGACGAAAAAGTTGTAAAAGCAATACCAACAAATCTTGAAAATCAACTAAATTATTATCCTTTAAATACTTATTGTATAACGGATATATTTGAATAATCATTGACCTAATCGGGTCAGAAATTTGATTAACTGATGTATGTTCTCCTTTTATCGAACTAATTAAATGTGAAGTTATTTTAGGCGAATAATTTTTTATATCATAATTATGTTCTTTTAAAAGATTCTTAACTATTATAGCACTGTCATCGTCATCAATAATTTGATAGTCGCGTTCGTAGCCTAGATGATGAATCTCGCTTCTTAAAATCTTAGCTCCCATAGAATGGAAAGTTGAAATCCAAGCACCCTCCAAAGAAGAATCTAGAAGTTTTACAACTCTTTTTTTCATTTCTTCTGCAGCTTTATTTGTAAAGGTTATTGCTAAAATATTACTTGGAAAAACACCTTGCTCTTGAATTAAATAAGCTATTCTACGTGTTAAAACTCTAGTTTTACCAGACCCCGCTCCAGCGACTGCCATAATAGGCCCCTCAACAGCTTTAACGGCCAAAGTTTGTTGTTCGTTTAAGTTATTTAGTATATTATCTTTCACTTTATCACCTTTAAATATTATATCATAAAGACTCTATAATAATAAGATATATGTTGGAATATTCTTATCAGATTGTGAGTGAGCATATTCTTTGAATTGGAAATAAATTTATGAGATAATAAAGGTACAAATAAATAAAGGAGTGATTTAAATGAAACATATTTTACCAGATTTATCTTTTAAATATAATGAACTAGAGCCTTATATTGATGCTAAAACAATGGAGATTCATCACACAAAGCATCACCAAGGTTACATTAACAATTATGTTAAAGCTTTAAAAAACAATCAAGAGTTACTTGATATGGATGTAGAAAAAGTTTTAAGACAAATTGACAATGTCCCAGATAACATTCGTCAAGCTGTAATTAACAACGGCGGCGGATATTACAACCACCGATTATTTTGGACAATTCTTTCCCAAAAAAAATCAGAAATGAGTCAAGAACTACTTGATGACTTAGTCGATACTTTTGGATCACTAGAGAACTTCAAAAACGAGTTTTCAAATGCTGCTGCAAAAAGATTTGGAAGTGGATGGGCATGGCTGTTAGTTAATGATAAAAAAGAATTGGTTGTAACATCTACTGCTAACCAAGATACACCTTTTGAATTAGGCAATCCTATTTTAGCTTTAGACGTTTGGGAACATGCGTATTATCTAAACTATCAAAATAGAAGACCTGAGTATATTGAAAACTACTGGCATGTAGTCAATTGGGAAGAGGTATCTAGGCTTTACAAAGAGACGAAATAACAAAAAACGCCCTCTGGCGTTTTTTTCTTAAGATTACAAAATATTTATAAATAGTGATATAATTATATTGTTATAAACAAAATATTTAAACTAGGAGATATAAGTAAAAAGTATAAATTATGAAAAAATTATTAATTATCGTCGATTATCAAAATGATTTTATAGACGGTAAACTAGGATTTACTGAAGCTATCGAAATTAAATATGAGATCATCAAAAAAATTGCATATTATAGAAGCCATGACTATGATATTATTTTTACTTTGGATACTCATAATGATGACTATTTAAAAACGGAAGAAGGTATAAACCTTCCAGTTAATCATTGTATAAAAGGTAGTAAAGGGCATGAAATAGAAAGTGATATTTTGTCATTAAAATCCCCAAAAGACAAGGTATTTGAAAAACCAACATTCCCTTCACTAGATATGGGTAATTATTTAAGTAAAACACATTATGATTATGTTGAACTATGTGGTTTAGTATCAAATATATGTGTTATTTCCAATGCTATAATTATAAAAAGTGCCCTTCCTAACGCTCACATTGTAGTTGATGCTAAAGCGACAAAATCCTTTGATAAAGATTTACATGAGAAATCTTTGGATGTCATGCAAGGGTTACACATAGAGGTGATTAATAGATGAAAAACTATCGAAATTCAATGCTAATAGATTACTACGAATTAACCATGGCGAATGGTTATTTTTTGGAGAATATACATAATGAAATTGTATATTTTGACTTATATTTTAGAAAAGTCCCTGATAGTGGGGGATATGCAATATTTGCTGGATTAGAAACAATAATTGAGTATATAGATAACATCCACTTTAATGAAGAGGATATTGATTTTTTAAAATCGCAAAAAATCTTTAGTAATGGTTTTTTAGAATATCTAAAAACTTTTAAATTTACCGGCGACATTTACTCATTCAAAGAAGGTTCTATCATGTTTCCTAATGAACCCATTATCACTATAAAAGCTCCACTTATTCAAGCACAGATTATCGAAACATTTCTACTGCAAACAGTTAATCATCAAAGTCTAATAGCTACAAAAGCTGCTAGAATAAAACAAGCAGCTAAAGGTAAAAAAGTTTTAGAAATGGGCGCAAGAAGAGCTCATGGTGCATCAAGCAGTATTTTAGGTGCAAGAGCTGCCTATATCGGTGGTATTGATGGGACAAGTAATCTACTATCTGATCAACTACATGACGTTCCCTCTGGTGGTACTATGGCACACTCATGGGTACAATTATTTAACAGTGAATACGATGCATTTAAAGCTTATGCTAAACATTATCCTCAAAACTCTACGTTTTTAGTAGACACATACGATACTTTAAAAAGTGGGATTCCTAATGCAATTAAAGTTATAAAGGAAGTTCTTCTTCCTATAAAAGCAAAAAACTACGCTATTAGAATCGATTCAGGTGACTTGACATATCTAGCTAAACAAGCGAGAAAAATGCTTGATGATAACGGTCTAAAAGAATGTAAAATTGTCGTCAGTAACTCCTTAGACGAACGTCTGATTCAGACACTTCTTCTTCAAGGTGCCCCTATTGATTTATTCGGCGTGGGCGAACGATTAATAACATCAAAAAGTGATCCGGTATTTGGTTCAGTATATAAGTTGGTGGCTATAGAGGAAAACGGTAATATCATCCCAAAAATCAAAATAAGCGATAATATAGAAAAAATTACAACCCCTCACTTCAAAAGTGTATATAGAATTTATTCAGAAAATGGAAAGGCTGAAGCCGATTTAGTAACTATTTTCGGCGAAATAATTGAAACTAACAAACCTCTTACTATCTTTGATCCAAATAACACATGGAAAACAAAAACCTTTGAAAATTTTCAATTAAAAAACATGCATATAAAGATTTATGATAAAGGGCAAAGAATTTATAATCTACCTAATATCAGAGAAATAAAAGAATACACAAAGAAAGAACTGAACACATTATGGGATGAAGTTAAACGATTTGACTTCCCTCATAAATATTACGTAGATTTATCAGAA
>JAQUZK010000058.1 GCA_028691335.1 Candidatus Izemoplasmatales bacterium | reverse complement strand
TTCAACTCTATAAGCTACCATTTCCCTTTGACTATTATAAGATCCTCCTGAAATAGTATTAAGTTTTAAGTATTTCACTGAAAAAGGAGTAACTCCAACGCTTCTTGAAACTCCAGCTTGAATACTAGCTGCGTTTTTATAATCAGGAATTTCAGCTTCATTTTCGATCAAAATCTCATCTTCAATCAATTCAGCTGTATCACTATAGTCTTCATAACTAATTAACGCTTTTCTTCCTGAAATATCAATATTACCAATAAGCATTTTTCCTTTAATAACAGTAAAAGATATTTCTTGAGAACCTTCTTCTAAATAAAAAGCTAAAGGCTCTAAAAATAACCCCATTGGATCGTAGAAATCTTGATGAATCCATTTATTCTCTTGAATTTGTTCACCATAAAAATCATTTCCATAACGATCTAAGCTAAATCCATCAGATTGCTTCCAATGTTTATAAACAACTATTTGACCAGCTTCATCATACAACAAGCTACCATTTACTTTTACTGCTAATTCCATATCTAAATAATCATCGCTTAGAGAATAGAAATCAATTGCCATTTGGTATAATCCAGTTAGATTAATATCTAATGTAAAAGTAATGGTTTCATCTGTTTGAACTAGCACAACATCTTCTTCATAATCAAAAGAATCTTCTTTTAAAACCAAAGAACCGCCAAATATTTCTTTAGCAATAATTTTTTTCTTAAAAGACGATGTATTAAGAAGGTTAGTATTATTCCATTCTTCAAGTTTTTGTTGATAATCACCAACAAAAATCTCAGGTTCAACTTCACTTGAAACCAAAGGATTAGCAAAAACTGTATGTGTAGATAAAGGAACTAATACAGTCAATATCAAACTAAATAATAACAATAGTTTTTTAGCCATTGAATCTCACTATTCTCCTTTAAAAAGTTTTATTCTGGTTCTACTCCTAAACGTTCATAAACTGCGCTTATAGCTTTACTTAACTCATTATTTGCAATATCATTCCATGAAGTTTTAACATCAGCATAATTTAATTGCCCGCTACGAACTAGATCAAATATATCTCCAACTGTTCTTTCGGCATCAAAATCCGCATTCCATCTAGCTTTAATATAACCAGGAACATATTTATTTGGTTCAATTACGAAACTACTATGAGCCACTACTTTTCTAAATTCTACAAATGTAGGATAAATAGCAAAGAATGCATCTAACAATTCTTCATTAGGTTGTAAAGGCGTCATATTCAAAGGTTCAACGCCTTCAACAGTTGTTGAAAGTTCTATTCTTTTCAAATATCCAGCAGCTCCAAAGCTCATCCACTTAGCCAACAGATAAGCTGCCTCTGGATTAGCGGTTGTACTTGACACACAAATCAAGTCCAATATAACCGGTATTTGATGAGCCGCATCTGTTCCAGGAGTTCCAATAAAATCCACATCAAAGCCAAGATCCGTCATTGAACCAATTATTGGAGTATAATTGAAAAAAGCTGCTAGTTGATTTGATTCCCATGTATTTGGTGTACCAAACGCTGCCATCTGTTCTTCTGGAGTAAGAGCATCATAGATTAAAGATTTATTTTGCATTAAACTAGTATACAAATCTAAAGTATCTTCAAACTCCTCAGAGTCAAGATTTAAAGCTATACCATCATAAGTATACCATCCCAAGTTTGGATTTAATTGAGCTGGATACCATTCCAACATCCTATCAATCCCCACAACGCCAGCTATTCCAGTACCATTTGTAACATTCTGATTAGCAATATCGGATACTTTATCTAGAAAATCAGGAAAAGTATCGTCAAAAACTGGAACATCACCATTTTGTTCTTCGAATAGACTTGTGTTTATAAAATAGCCAAAATAATATACCGCATAAGGTAAAGCCATTAACTTACCATTAAAATTGGCTGCTTCTCTCAAATCTTCAGAAACATTCATAAATTCAGGATCATCATAAGCTATATCCGACATATCTCTTGACCAACTGTTCATAATTGTCGTTTCTACCGAATCAGTAAAATATACATCAGGTAAAGTCCCTCTTGAAGCTCTAGCACCTAAAAATTCATTCCAATTTTGATCAATTTCTGAAGTTCCTGAAGGATCAGTAACCTTAGGTCTTTCAATTATTTCAACTGTAATCCATGGATATTCTTCTTCAAAAGCTTCCAGCATTAATCTCTCAAGATTTACAGAATCAACCGCGCCTAAATTCCATGCGGCATATGTAATCGTAACTGGATCTGGCATTTCAGTTGTTTGTGTAGATGAAGAAGCACTTCCGCTATTGTCTGTAGTTGTAGAAGAGTTACCAGTAGTTGATGAAGATGTTGATTGACAACCTACAAAACCCAAAACTAATAATGTGAACAAAAACAAACTCAACATTTTTTTCATAATATTTTTCTCCTTTTTTTTCATTAATTAAATACTTACAACTATATGATGAACTAATCCATCTTGACAATCAGGCACTATATTGTTTTCCAATTTCACACCATCAAAAATTATCTTTTTTTCACCATTTCTAATTATTTCAAAAATATAAGTTGCATTTCTAAACTTTCTTTTATATGTTACGTGATTCCAATCGCTAGGTAAATTAGGCTCGACCACCAAGCCCTTAAAACTAGCTTTTATCCCTATGATATCCTGTACCGCTACACGATGTAACCACTGTGCCGAGCCAGTATACCAACTCCAACCACCTCGTCCATATAGCGGAGAAAGTGGACCATCCGAATTGCCACAAGTAACATAAGGCTCAGCTAAATAAACATCTGGATCCTTTGTTCTATTTGGAGGACAAATCCCTTTATATGCTTTATATGCCAACTCAGGATAACCAGCTTCTGCAAAAGCTGTAACTGCCCAAGTAGCTGCGTGTGTATACACACCTCCATTTTCCCTCAATCCAGGAGCGTATCTTGTTACATATCCAATATTCTTAACAGGTTTAGTAAAAGCAGGATAATTCAATAAAGTCCCGTAATCTTTTAACAAATACTTTTCAATTGACTTTATTACTACTTCAATTTTTTCTTCTGGGATAATTTTAGAAATTATCGCCCAAGCATTTGGCATTAAAAAGATTTTTCCTTCTTCGTTTTCATTAGAACCGATTTTTTCTCCATCATCATTAGTAGCTTGAAGATACCATTTACCATCCCAACCAAACTCTTCAAAAGTTTTTTTAATTTTTTCAGCGTGTTCTAAACACTCTTTACTAAAAGACTCATCTTCCATATAATTAGCTATATCAGAAAACTGATTTAATATTAAGTACAAGAACGATGACATCCAGAAAGATTCACCCTTCATTTTATGTCCTACAGCGTTTAAACCATCATTCCAATCATGACTACCCATCAAAGGAACCCCACGTTTAGAATACCTTGTTAGTGCTTTTTTAATTGCTTTTTTAGAGTGATTATACATGGATTCGCTTGGTCCATCCAAATATGGCACTTCTTCTAATAAAAAACCATAATCCAGTGTTTCTTCAAGATAATAATACATTACTAAAGGCATCCATAATAAATCATCACTACAGTTACTTCTTGGGCCCCAACCTTGATAAGTAACAAACCAATGATATACATCGCCTTCTATAAACTGATGTTTCGCATGAAGTTTTAACTGAGCCTTAGTTAACTCAGGTTTTGCTTCTAAGAAAACTAAAGAATCTTGTAATTGATCTCTAAACCCATAACCTCCACTGGTTTGATAATAAGCAGTTTTACCCCATAACCTACAACTAATAGCTTGATATTTAGCAAACGTATTCGTCATAAGATTAAACGAATCATCAGGAGTATTTACCTCATCACCATTTAATAACTCATCCCAAAAAATTTGTAAATTTTTAAAGGCTTCATCACTAGCTATAATATTAGTATACTTTTGTATTAAACCATCAACATCTTCTGCTTCTTGGTTAATATTATTTATTTCATCTTTTCCAATACTAGCTGCCCCTATAGTAAATACAATCCTCTTTTCATCTCCTGGTTCAATAACCATAGGAGTTTGTAAAGCCGCTATAGCATCTCCAAATCTACCTTCTTTTCCAGAAAGTTTATCTTGTTTTAACCCTAATGGATACTCTTCATTATTATACATACCGATAAAACTCTCTTTGTCAGTATCAAAAGACTTCACCTCTTCACTACAAGCATGAAAACCGATAAAATCCCAATCAACATTATTACTTAATCCATCTTTATCAGGAAAACCCCAATGATATTTTTTTAATTTTATTGCCTTCAAATTCTTATCATAACTTGTATCCATGAAGAGCTTATTAAACTCTCGATGTTCATCAGGATGAATACTAGCTTCCCACTCAAAATATGAAGTTAAATCAAGGTTTTTAGAAACGCCACCTTCATTAATAACTTTAATATCTATAATCTCTAATGGCGCACCGGCCACTACAAAAACTTTCATAATCGTTCTAATATCATGACGTTTAAACTCAAAAATAGAATATCCCACTCCATGTCTAACAGAAAAATCCTGATAACTAGATTTAACAGGCATATAAGTTAAAGACCATAAATCATTCTTATCTAAGTCTCTTAGATAAAAGTATTTTCCCCAATTATCTTTTATTATATCTTGATACAATCTAGTAATTCGGTTTTGGGCAGCGTTGCCTCTCCAAGAACATCCTCCACCAGTTTGTGAAATCATAAAAGAATAATCTCCATTAGAAATAACATTAATCCACGGTCTAGGCGTTAATGGGTTTTTTATAATATATTCTCTTCCGTTTTCAGAAAAATATCCGTATTTATTTTCTAACATTTTTGTCCTCCAATTTATCGAAACGTTTCGATAACTTTATAATTAAATTATACCACATGACTTTTACATATGCAAGCGTTTACAAAAAAATATGTGATTTTGTCTTCAACTGTTTTCAAAAAGTTATAAACCCGTTAATAAGACTCTCGTATTTTTAATTCGCCTTGTTCTTTATGAACATCAGTTTTATGTTTTACCAGTAAAGATAACATCGTCTTAGCTATTTTTCGCCCCCACTCAAATCTGTTTATTCGTACAGAAGAAAGTTTCGGACTAAAATAACTAGCTAGTTCGATATCATCAAAACCAGATATACCAATATCTTCAGGCACTCTATATCCTGCTTTTTGCAGGATTTCCATAATACCTATTGCCATTTCATCATTAGCACACATAATCATCTCCGGTAAATCTTGGTTCTTCACTAATTCTTCGGCTATTTTTGCACCAGAAAGCTTTGTAAAGTTTCCCACATATTCCGCATAAACATCCAACCCATGATTATCTAAAGCTTCTTTGAAACCTAAAAACCTATAGTTGTTATCATGGGTTTTTTTCGTTCCGTGACAGAACGATATTTTTCGATATCCTTTGTCAATTACATCTTCGGTTAACCGATACATCGCATCAAAATTATCAATGGTCATATCAACCAAATCTGTATCATCTAACTTTCTATCTAAAATGATAATAGGTTTCAATATCTTCGAAACTTGTTTTAATGTATTATTGCTGATATTAATATCAGAAATTATAGTTCCATCAGCCATTCTTTCTTTTAACAGATTATCGGTCGATGATCCAGTTGATACAATCATTGTATAATCATGCTTAGTTAGCTCAAAGTGAATGCCATCTAGTAATTCATGATAAACCGGCCCGCCAAAATCAGATATAGCGACCAAAATCGTCTTTGTACTCTTTTTCTTCAAATTTCTAGCAGCTGCACTTGGTAAATAACCGATTTCATCGGCTATTTTCTTTATTCTTTGCGCTGTTCCTTCCGGAATTCTTCTATCATCATTTAAAGCATAAGATACAGTGGAAATAGAACAACCTGCTATCCTAGCTACGTCTTTAATATTTGCCAATCTATTTACCTCTCTTTAAAACCTAATTTTTTTATTGCCTTTTTTATATATGGATGAGACATATAAAGCTTATAAACAGTACCGTTTAAATAATTATCTATCATAACACCTGTAATACCTTTATTAATGCCTACATAAGCCTCAGATATCCAAAGTTTTCCATTTATATAAGTTAATCCATCATAAAACCCATAAGGGCCAAAGGACTCAGGATAATTTCTAATCAAATCTTCAGCTACCATTACTGACTCTTCTCCAACAAAAGGTATAGATCCTAAAGCGCCAGACGGAGGCAATACACCGAAAACATGTTTTTCGTTTGGATTCAAATCATTAGGTTCGATTATTTGATTTCTATACCCTTCAGGCGTTATACAAGCTGTTAATCCCCAAGCATTTTCGCCTAAAATAGGATAAATATTTTTATTATCAATACAATACTCTTTATTAGCTTTTGTCGCAATAACAGAATTTTGATACCAATCAAACCCAAATGAATCTAAATATTTTCTAAAATCAAACCATGCATGAGAATATTGATAAATGAATAAAGCATTTGTAGGACAATAAATATACTCATAATTCTTATATTTCCCTAAATTACGTTCAAAACCTTCGTATAAATCTCTAGCTGTTTTTTCATCAATATCATCTTTTCCAGCAGCTAAAAAATACATAGATAACTGTTCTGCATACATATGCCAATGATAAATCCAAGGATCAACACTTTTTCCGCGGTAATCACCATCCTCATGAGGATTATATGCCATCCTAAAAACAAGTTTATCATTATATTCCATAATAAAAGGTTTATAATCAACTCTTTGAACTAGCCTTAAAAACATAGAATGAAGTTCTTGATCATCAAAGTAAGAATCACAGACTATAGCTCCATTGATGAAAAGAACAGTATCGATAGTAGAATATTCACTTTTCTTAAATGGTAACCCATCATCTCTATTACAGTAATGAACATAAAAACCATAAACATGACTGATATTATCTAAAAATGTTCTAAATGTACCTTTAACAATCTTTAAAGCTTCTTCTTTCGTAATATAGCCGTTTTCAACACCAATAACATACATCGTTAACCCAAAGCCTACAGAAGCTATCGATGCTCTTTCTGGTTGGAATGTATCATCACTAATTAATCCATAACCTCTTGAATTTTCTTTAAGATTAGCTTGTTTATAGAAATACAAAAAACTATGATAAAGTTCTTGATTTAATATATTGTTAGTCATTTTTTATTCCTCCATATCAAGATATACTTCAGCTTCTATATATTTATCACTTGAACCACCTATATATATAGCAAATCTTCCGCTTTCAACACATTTATTTCCCTCTTCGTTAATGTAAGAAAGATCATCTACACTTAATTTAAACTGTAAGGTTAAACTCGTTTTTCCAGAAATTAATACTTTCTGAAACTGCTTTAACTCCTTAATAGGCCTTACTATATCAGCTACAAAATCTCTTATATATAATTGAACCACTTCTTTAGCTGAAAATTCTGAATCATTAAATACTTCAACATTTACATCTAAAATATCGCTTTTTTTGATAACTTTTTTAGAAACAGACAAATTTTCATACCTGAACTTAGCATAACTTAGACCATATCCAAATGGATACAATGGTGTATTCTCAACATCTAAGTATTTAGATACATACATATTGTTGCTTTTTTCTATGTATGGTCTTCCGGTATTAAAGTGATTATAATAGACAGGTATTTGTCCTACATTTCTTGGAAAACTCATTGGTAATTTTCCTGAAGGACTAACTTTTCCAAACAACAAGTCATATATCGCTTCCGAGGAAGAACTTCCCAAAAACCAACACATCATCATAGCGT
>JAQUZK010000057.1 GCA_028691335.1 Candidatus Izemoplasmatales bacterium | reverse complement strand
GAATTCTGTATCTTATCTTTACAAGTATTGTTCTTATGTTTCTTTTTCAGGTTTAACTGAAGATGAAGCATTAGAAGCTTTAATGGATAATGAGTGTGAAGTTGAAAATATCGAAAGTGATGAAGATGTTATAATGATTACAGGAGCACCTGGAGATTTAGATTATATTTTAGAAAGTTTAAAATCTTTAGGTAAAGAACTTGAGTTTTATAGTGATTCTGTTATATGGTTACCAAGTTCAAATATTGATTTAAGTGAAGACGACTTAAGAAAATTCAAACATTTCTTAAGTATGACTGATGCTATTGATGATGTTCAGGAAGTTTATCATAATGTAAATCTTCCTGAGGAGGAGTAAGATAATGAATCTTCCAAATAAACTTACAATATTGAGAATATTAATAATACCTTTTATTATTTTAGTATATTTCTTGCAAGGTGTTATTGATAAAGGTATGAATAACCTTAGTTTATACATTATGGGTGTTTTATTTATAGTTGCCTCAGTAACAGATTATTTGGATGGCCATATTGCAAGAAAGAATAATATCGTTACTACATTTGGGAAATTTATGGACCCTTTAGCCGATAAATTATTGGTAATAACTACTTTAGTAATATTATCTAATATTTATTATACAAATAATATTGGTGGAAACTATATGTGGATGCCATTTTGGATAATTATAATTTTTATCACTAGGGATTTGGTTGTTACTTCAATAAGAATAGTAGCTATAAGTGAAGGAAGCGTTGTTGCGGCACACTGGAGCGGAAAAATCAGAACTGCTTTTACAATGATTACTTTAAGTTATTATTTCTTTGTAATGCCTTTCAATAATGAGGTTATAAATATTATTGGTATAATTATGACAATCATTTTTGCAGTTCTTACAATCTACTCGATGATTGATTACTTCCTTAAAAGTAAAGATGTTATCTTAAAAGAATTTTAAAGAAAGTTTTGGTTATATTAGTATTATTTTACTAGACTTTAAAAAAGGAGAATATGATGGAAGACAAACAAAGAGAAAAAAGTTTGGAACAAGCTATTAAGAATATTGAAAAAGAATATGGTAAAGGATCAATTATGATTCTTGGAGAAAATCGTGCTATGGATATTGAAACAATATCAAGTGGATCGATTTCTTTGGATCAAGCCTTAGGAGTGTTTGGATACCCTCGAGGAAGAATTATTGAAATATACGGACCTGAGTCTAGTGGTAAAACTACATTTGCATTACATGCGATTGCAGAAGCTCAAAAAGCTGGCGGCTATGCTGCTTTTATTGATGCCGAACATGCTTTAGATGCTGTATATTCAAAAAATCTAGGTGTTGATATTGATCAATTAATTCTCTCACAGCCAGATACTGGTGAACAAGCTCTTGAAATCGCTGAAGCTTTGATTAGATCTGGTGCTATCGATATTGTAGTTATTGATAGTGTGGCTGCATTGGTTCCAGAAGCTGAGATAAGAGGAGAAATGGGCGATTCACACGTCGGATTACAAGCGAGACTTATGTCTCAAGCAATGAGAAAATTATCTGGTGCTTTGTCTAAGAGTAAATGTATAGCAATCTTCATAAATCAAATTCGTGAAAAAGTCGGAGTTATGTTTGGTAATCCTGAAACTACACCTGGTGGTAGGGCTTTAAAATTTTATTCTTCTGTACGTCTAGAAATTAGAAGAGGCGAACAAATTAAAGAGGGTAATGATATAGTAGGAAATAAAGCTAGGGTAAAAGTTGTTAAAAATAAAGTGGCTGCTCCTTTCAAAACTTGTGAAGTCGATATTGTTTTTGGTAAGGGGATCTCTAAAACTGGTGAAATAGTTGATATAGCTTCAGAAATGGAGATTTTAAAGAAGAGTGGATCTTGGTACGCTTATAAAGATTCTAAAGTTGGACAAGGTCGCGAAAATGTTAAAAAATATTTAGAAGAAAATCCAGAAATTTACGAAGAGATATATAGTGCAGTAAAGGAAAAAATGCAAAAATAGGAGAAAACTTTTATAGTTTTCTCTTTTTTTTGATTGTTTATAAGATTTATTTTAAATGGTAAATATCTTTTGACTATCAACCGTTTTTAATATATAATAGAAGAGTATAAAATATTAAATTATGTATAAAATTTTTTTCTATATATACAAAAATTAAATCAGAAAGGGAAATAATAAAATGGAAGACATTTGGATTATTATTATTTCCAGTTTATTGGGTTTAATTGTAGGTGGATTAATAGGATTTATAGTAAGAGTAGCTCTGGTTGAAAAGGGTTTCCAGACTGCTAGAAATAAATCACAAAGTATTATTGACCAGGCAACATCACAAGCGGATCGACTAAAAAAAGAGAAATTATTAGAAGCAAAACAAGAAATTCATAATCTAAATTTAGAAAATGATAAAGTTATAAAAGAGAAAAAATCGGCTGTTGCCGTTCTTGAAAATAAACTTCATCAAAGAGAAGAACTATTAGAAAGACGTTCTTCTAATTTAGATAAAAGAGAACTAAATTTAGACCGTAAAGAAGAAGTATTAGATCAACGTAAAGCCGCTGTTGATGAAAAAAACCTTGAATTGGAAAACTTAATCAAGCAACAAAACGAAAAGCTATTTGAAATTGCCAACTACTCAGTAGAACAGGCTCGCGAAATTATCATGGCTCGCGTAAAAGAAGACATGATTGGTGACATTGATCGTTTTATCCGAGACGAAGAGGAAAAAGCGAAAAATGAGGCTCAGAAGAGAGCTAAAGAAATCATAACAGGAGCTATTCAAAAATTAGCTCAAGATGTTACAGCAGAAACTACAGTGAGTGTAGTTGCCTTACCAAATGATGAAATGAAGGGTCGCATTATTGGTAGAGAAGGTAGAAACATTAGAACCCTTGAAGCACTTACAGGAGTGGATTTAATTATTGATGATACACCAGAAGCGGTTGTGTTATCAGGTTTTGATCCTATCCGTAGAGAGATTGCTAAAAAATCCTTAGAAGCATTAATACAAGATGGTAGAATTCATCCTGCGAGAATTGAAGAAATGGTTGATAAAATGAGAGTTGAAGTTGACCAATTTATTCGTGACAAAGGTGATGAAGCTGTTTTTGAAACAGGTATTGGTAGAGTACATCCTGATTTAACAAAATTAATAGGACGTATGCATTTTAGATCATCTTATGGACAAAATGCACTTAAGCATTCAATTGAAACTTCATTCTTAGCTGGTAAAATGGCTGTAGAATTAGGTGAAAATGAAACTATCGCTAAACGCGCTGGTTTGTTACATGATATCGGTAAAGCAGTTGACCATGAAATTGAAGGTTCACATGTTGATATCGGATTACAACTAGCTAAAAAGTATCACGAACATGAAGCTGTATTAGATGCTATTTCTTCCCATCATGGTGATGAAGAAGCGAAAACTGTTATCGGCGTTATCGTCGCTGCAGCGGATGCTTTATCAGCTGCTAGACCGGGAGCTAGATCGGAGTCATTAGAAAACTACATTAACCGTTTAACTCAGTTAGAAGAAATTTCTACTCAAGTTAAAGGTGTTGAATCTGCCTTTGCTATTCAAGCAGGTAGAGAGGTTAGAGTTATTGTCAAACCAAATGAGATTGATGATCAACGCGCTCATGTAGTTGCTAAAGAAATTAGAACTCAAATTGAAGAGAAACTAAGTTATCCGGGTACAATCAAAGTTACTGTTATTCGTGAAACAAGAGCACAAGACATTGCAAAATAGATTTGACTTAGCCTTCCTTTAAATAGGAAGGCTATCTTTTATAAAAGAATTAGAAAGTAGAGAAGATGGAAAGATTTGATTTGTATAATAAGTTAGGAGTTAAACTTAATAAAACGATTAATCGTGGCGATATGACCTTGGAAAATGAGTATTACAAAGTGGTTCATTTATGGATTAAAAATTTTAAGAATCAATATTTGATCCAACAAAGAAATAAATCAACAGACTTATTTCCGTATCAATGGGCTCCTACAGCTGGAGCTTGTATCTCAGGAGAGCAACCTATAGAATCTGTAATTAGAGAAGTAAAAGAAGAAATCGGGTATAGTTTTTATTTATCTGAATTAAAATTTTTGCATCGATTCTTTGTGGAAAGAAAGCATTATAACTTTATAATTGAAATGTTTATTGTAAATAAAGACATTAATTTAAAGGATTTGGTTTTAGATTATAACGAAGTTAAAGATGTAAAATATTCTAGCTTTAATGATATAATGACTATGATAGAAAATAATGAGTTTTGGGATTTTAAAACTATTGCACCAAAATATATGGATATATTAGAAAGAGATGAATAATGAAAGTACTGTTTATTGGAGATATATATATGGAGTTAGGTCAAAAAGCTTTTGACAAGTATTTTTCTGAAGTAAAGAATGAGTATAAACCACAGTTTATAATTGTTAACGGAGAAAATATTGAAAAAGGTAATGGCCTTAGTAAGAAAACGTATAAGAGTTATTTAGAACAAGGTGTGAATGTTTTCACATTGGGAAATCACGCGTTTTCAAGAAGTGACGCTAAAGAAGTGTTAGAATTAGATTACGTTACTAGACCAGCGAATTATGGTCCTGGTGCTTATGGTAAGGAATGGGTTGAATATAAGTATAATTCAAAAACAATTGTTGTAATCAATTTATTAGGAAGAATATTTATGCATGACCCTACAGATAATCCGTTTATTAAAGCGGATGAAATATTAAGTAAAGTTAAGGCGGACTATATTATTGTAGATTTTCACGCAGAGGCCACATCTGAAAAATATGCATTAGCATATTATTTAGATGGTAGGGTAGATGCGGTTATTGGAACTCATACTCATGTTCCTACTGCAGATAATATTGTCCTTCCTAAAGGAACTTTATACATTAGTGATGTCGGTATGACCGGAGCTAAATATGGTATAATAGGTGGTAGTGTTGAACAAGGAATAAGAAAGTTTATATCAGGAGTACCTGAGAGAGTAAAGCCTGAAAATAATTCTTGTTTACAGTTTAATGCATGTTTACTGGATTTAGAAAATAGAAAAATAACAAGGATAAATATCTTTGAATAACATGAGGAGCCAAGATGGAAAGAATTAACAAACCAGATTTAAATATTGCTAGAAAAAGAACTAAATATGAAGTTGAAACAACTGTCTATGAGGATGCAAAAAACATTAAAGATATCGGGAAAAATAAAAAGTATATGATTCAAACTCATGGCTGTCAAGCTAATGAGGCGGACACCGAAGTTATTAGGGGATTGCTTGAAGGACAGGGATTTTTACCTACTACAGTTTTAGAAGAATGTGATTTAATTATTATCAATACATGTGCAATCAGAGAAAATGCAGAAAATAAAGTTTTCGGTGAATTGGGAAGATTAAAATCATATAAAAGAATCAATCCTAATCTTATAATTGCCGTTGCTGGATGTATGCCTCAAGAAGAAGATGTAGTTGAAAGAATAATGAAAAAGTATCCACATGTAGACTTAGTATTTGGAACCCATAATATTGATAAAATTATAGAATATATTGATTATGTTATGAAAGAACATAAGCAATTAATCGAAGTTTATTCTAAGCAAGGTGATATAGTTGAACATTTACCTCAAGTGAGAGAAAATAGATTTAAAGCTTGGGTGAATATTATGTTTGGATGTGATGAGTTTTGTACATATTGTATAGTACCTTATACAAGAGGTAGAGAAAGATCAAGACAAAAACAATATATTATTGAAGAAATTCAAAAGTTGATTGAGCAAGGGTATAAAGAAATTACTTTGTTAGGTCAAAATGTTAATTCTTATGGACTTGATTTTGTGGATGAAAAATATGATTTCGCTGATTTATTAGATGATTTAGCGAAGTTAGATATTCCTAGAATTAAGTTTACTACTTCACATCCAAAAGATTTTTCTGATAAATTGATAGATGTTATAGCTAAATATGATAATATCATGCCATTTATTCATCTTCCAGTACAGTCCGGATCAAATTCAGTCTTAAAGAAAATGAATAGAAAGTATACAAAAGAGCAGTATCTTAATTTAGTAGAAAGAATCTATAATAAAATACCTAATGTAAGTCTTACAACAGATATTATCGTGGCTTTTCCGGGAGAAACTAATGAAGATTTTCTTGAAACATTAGATCTCGTTGACAAAAGCAAATTTGAAGGTGCTTATACTTTTATTTACTCCCCAAGAAAAGGAACACCAGCTGCTAGTTATAAAAATGATATAACACCAGAAGAAGCTAAGCAAAGACTTTATAAGTTAAATGAACTCGTAAATGAAGGATACTTAAGAGGGAATAAACGTTTTGAAAATAAGACTGTTAAAGTATTAGTTGAAGGTTTTTCTAAAACTAACGAAACAATGTTATCTGGTTATACAGAAAACAATAAATTAGTCAATTTTGAAGGCGATGAAAGTTTAATAGGTCAAATTATTGAGGTATACGTTGAAAAGGCTAAAACTTGGTCTTTAGATGGTAGGGTTGTTAGATAGGATTTTTAAAGAGAAGTTTAAAACTTCTCTTTTATTTATAAAAATCAATGGAAATCGCTAAATTATTGACTAGTCACTTGAAATTAAGATGTTTTTGTAGTAAGATTGAAATATATTATAAATATAAAGGGTGATATGATGAGTAAATTTAAAAACAAAGAAGAATTTTTCTCTTTTTCTAAACTTCTCTTAGTCATACCGATTAACGAAATTGTTAGTTTAATGGTTAAAAATGAAGTTAAGTTACCACTTTACGTTCATAGATTTTTACTTTTGGAAACTATTAGAGGTGAAGTGTTTAAAGAAGAAAGATATAACACATACACCGATGAACAAAAGTACCGCTTGCGAGGTTATGATAATTTTGCAATATTTTTGTTAGAAAAAATGATAAAAGAACACGACTTGAGTTTTAATTTATCACAATACAAAGAAATGTTGCTAAACATTCTTTATCTTAATAAAGAGGCTTTAGTTATTAACAAGGGGTTCTTTGATGATTTGCAAAAATTAAAAGAAAACTATTCTGTTGACTTAGAAAATATGACTTATGATAATTTCATTTCTATAATCGATAAAGTTCTATACGAACAAGCGGGTTTCTTAGATGGAATTGCTATTTATGAGTGGGACGAAGAAATGCTTACTTCATATACTTTAGGTGATTTAAAAGCTTTAGGTGCTAAATATGATGTTAAAATCCCAAGAAGAATTAATAAAGGTAAATTAGTTGATATTTTAGTTTCAAAGTTTAAACTATCTGATGATGAAAAAGAACTTTTAGAAATGAAGTCAGTTTTAGATTTGGAAATTTATGCACGTGAACGTGGGTTTAGAATTTCTATTGATTTAAAGAAAACTGATATGATAGAATACATGAAATATGCATTAGGTATGTATGAAAATTATCCTACTGATGATTTCTTTGATTATCATATTCCTTTAGTTTCTGATGAAGAAAGTATAGTTGAAGATATTATCAAAGAAGAAGTAAAAAAAGAAGCCATTGAAGAAGTATTTATTCCTGAAGAGGTTCATGATGAAGTTGAAGAAGAAGTATTGATTGAAGAAGAACTTCCTGTTGAAGAACCTATCGCTAAGAAAGAACCTGCTAAATATGAGGAGCCATTATTCATAAAGAAGCAGAGTACAGAACCAGTGGTTGAAGAGAAAGTAACAAAACCTGTTGAAGAAAAAGTTGATGAAAGCAAAACTCAAGATTTTTCTGATATCGATATCCCAGAAGATTTAAAGGCGG
>JAQUZK010000056.1 GCA_028691335.1 Candidatus Izemoplasmatales bacterium | reverse complement strand
CAACAACTGATGCTTCCGCTGAAGATATGCATCTACAAATGAGAGATTATGACTCAGTATCAGGATTCCCATATGCTGAATATCATTCAACAGTTGCTTTCAATAATGTTCAATTAAGTACTTATAGCAATCAAGCTACAGGATTCCAATTAATCGTTCAATTCTCATTAGACGGAACAACTTGGAGCACTGGAACTACAATTGATTTAACAAACAACGATACAATTAAAGATATTACTTCTGATGTAACAGATGCAATGTATGTAAGATTTACAGTAAATCATACAGTTACACCTAATAAACAAAGAGTTAATATTGATGACATTAAGTTATACTAATTTTTTTACAAGATAACTTGATAAATATTAATAAAAGCCACTGCATAAAGTAGTGGCTTTTACTTTTATTTATAAATAAAAAAGGCAAAACAATTTGTTTGCCTTTAAGTATTGCTTAAAATAAATTAAGCTAAATCTCCCCATATTAGATTTGCGAATTCTGGATAATCAATATATGGATTTCTATTTCCTTGATGCTTAAATATTACTTCATTACGATTTCTTTCAAAATCATCGACTGGGTCCAATTCGTTCCATAATAATAAAACTGAAAGAACTCCCATAGTTTTATCTTGTGATGCTGAATTAACATTATCATTCAAGTTTAAGTCGAAATACATAGTAGACATATAAAACAAGATTCTCGCAATATCACCTTTAACATTGTCATTTGGTTCATATGTATTATCGGTATCTATATTATCAAAGTAATCGTTACTTCTTGATGAATTTTCATCTCCATCAGCTGGTTTTAAATTATGAACATCAGTTGCTTTACTTGGAAAATCATTAGTATAACTTACGTTTACACCTAATCTAGATTGAGGCCAAACATGTTCTCTGTTCCAATAATATCCACTTATTTGAGAAGAATATCCTGTTGGCACAGATACGCCATAATCTCCAGGATATACCAAAATCACATTATCAGGATTATTAGGGTCTACATCTGATTCTTCTAAGATATCAATGGCATCTCCATATAATAGCGGAATAAAGTTTTCGCTAATTATATTATTAAGGGTAATTCTCAGTAAATCTCCTTTTAAGTTTATAGCTTCAAAATAGTAGTCCATGTATATTTCAAAAGCATAGTCTTCTAAAACAATAACATTAGTTTCTAATACATATTTTTCAAAGACAACATAAACGTTTTTTTCTCCGGAGGAAGTAGAATTAAAATTCTTTATAATCAAATCATCTGAAGCTATACTTGTAAAACTTCCATCAGATAAATGGGCTATTACGTTTAGTGAATCTTTATTAAATTCTGCATTCAATTCATAAAATGTTTGTGTATTTTCAACTAATTCAATTGAAGTATATTCTGCAATAGAAGTTGTTGCAGTAATGAAATCACTTGAGCTTTCAAGCGTTGTAGAATTACTAGTAGATATGCTTTCGCTTATCGTGCTTAGATCTTCTGTAGTGTTTGTTGATTCAGTTGTCTTTTCACAAGCAATTATGGTTATACTTAAAATTGCTAAAAGTAAGAAAACTGTAATTCTTTTTAAATTTCTCATATTAATCTCCAAATATATAAATTTTTTTGCTTAATTATTATAACCCATCTTTAAAATAAAAACTAGCATAATAAATCAAGAAAAAAAGAAGTCTCTTGACTTCTTAATTTTCTCCCCATATTAAATCAACAAATTCAGGGTAATCAATATATGGATTTCTGTTTTTTTGATAAGAATATATAACTTCATTTCTATTTCTTTCAAAATCATCAACTGGATCTATTTCATGCCACTGTAGCAAAACGCTTAATAATGCCATTTGATATGTATTTGGATCGTAATCAACTAATTCTAAAACATCATACATTGTCCACATATAAAGTAAAATTCTAGCTAAATCGCCTTTTACTTCATCTCTAGGTTCATAAGACAATCCACCAACAGATATATTATCATAATATCTATTACTTCTAGAAGTGTTTTCACTAGGATTTGCTGGCTTTAAATTTTGCAAATCAGAACCCATGTTTTTATCAGGATTGTCGACTGACAGTCCTAAAAGCGATTGTGGCCAAACATGTTCTCTATTCCAAGTAGCTCCAGCATCCCATTCACCACTTATTGAGGTTCCTAAATACACTAAAATAATATTATTAGGATTATTAGGGTCTTTGTCTGTTTCATCAAGTATATATCTTGACTCTCCATAAGACACAGGACTAAAACCTTCATTAATAATTTCTCTTAATTCTAAAAACAAAGCATTACCAGCGAGACCGCTCGCGCTTAGATAGTAGGGCATAGTTATTTCAATACCTTGTACAGGAAGAATAGTAACTATAAAAGTGTCTTGATATTGTTCGTAGGTTACTGTGACTGTAGTTTCTCCCGGAATAGAAGAATCAAAACCACTGATTGAATACATATCATTTCTTAAAGACATTTGTTGACCGTTTGCTAATGTTATAATAACAGTAATACTGTCCTTGTCAAAATCTTCATTATACTCATACTCTGTCTTTTTAACTTCTGTAACCTCTATTCCCTCAAAAACTTGTGAGGTAGAAATAGAAGTGGAAATTGATGTCTGAGTTGTAGTAATAGTAGTTGTTATCTCTTTGGTTGTAGTTGTGGAGTTTGAAGCTGTCGTAGATGATGTTTCTTGAGCACAACTTATCACTGTAAACGAGAAGATAATCATTATTAATACTATTAATAATTTTTTTAGTTTCATAATATAATACCTCTACTTTATATATTTTGTGCTCTCATATTATAACATATTGAGAGTGTTTCATAAAGAATTAATAAAACTCAGTTTATATTTAATCAAATGAATAGATTATAGTTTATAAATATGATAAAATGTAATGTTAAAACTAATAATTTAGGAGAAAATATGGAAAGAGAAATTTATAATCTTATAAAAGATTTTGACTCCATTGTTATTGCTAGACATAAAAATCCAGATTTAGATGCATACGGTTCGCAATTTGGCCTTTATTATGCTTTAAAAGCAAGATTTCCAGAGAAAAAAATTTACGCAATCGGGGATACAAATAGTTTAAACTTTTTTCAAGAAATGGATAAAGTTGATGACGATATTAAGAAAGAATCTTTAGTATTTGTTCTTGATACCGTTGCTAAACAGATGCTAAATGAAGAAGATTATATACATAACAAAAAAATTGTTTTTATAGATCATCATAGAAATATGATTGATGTTGATAGCGACTATTATATTAGAGATACAGAGAGTTCATCTACCGCTGAGATGGTCACAAATTTACTAATACAACTTGGATTTGAAATTACTAAAGATAGCGCAAGAGCTTTATATATGGGAATAATCGGCGACACTGGTAGATTTATGTATAATTCAACTACAGCGAATACTTTAAGAACTGCAGCTGTTTTATTAGATAAAGGAATAAATATTCAAGAAATACATGATTTAATATACTTAGAATCGATTGAAAATAAGCAAATCAAGAATATTTTCTTTAATTCAGTAAAGATTACTAAAGAGAATGTTGCTTATCGTAAAAATAAAAAAGAGTTTATCGAAAAATATAATTTGGACACCAATTTTGTTAGTCGAGGTTTAGTTGGACAGATGAGCGGTATAAAAGAGATACCTATATGGGCTAATTTCACATACGACTCCGCTTCCGAAAGAATTTTTTGTGAGCTTAGATCAAGAAATAAACCAGTTTTAGATATTGCTAAAAAGTATGGAGGCGGTGGACATCTATATGCTTGCGGATGTAGTGTTGAAACCTGGGAAGAAGTAGATAAAATAATAAAAGATTTAAATAAATTAGCTAAGGAGAGATAAAAGATGATACAAGAACAAATATTAGAAAAAATAAAGGAATTTAATAGAATAATAATTCACATGCATATTAGACCTGATGGAGACTGCTATGGAGCCGGTTTTGGTTTAAAAAATATTATTAAAGAATCATTTCCAGAAAAGGATGTTTACGTTGTAGGTGAATCAGCTGAATATGTAGATTTTGTTGGAACGCCAGATATTATCGAAGATGATATGTTTAAAGACGCTTTATCAATTGTAGTTGATACAGCTTCAAAAGACAGAGTATCTGATCAAAGGTTTAATTTAGCAAAATATGTTATAAAAATTGATCATCATATTCCAATCGAAGAATATGGCGATTTAATGTATGTTGATACAACAAGGCCAGCTACAGCACAAATTATCTTGGAGTTCTACTTACAGTTCCAAGAAGAACTAAAATTGAATATGGAAGCTGCTAAAGCCTTATACACAGGAATTGTCACTGATACAGGAAGATTTAGATTTAGATCAGTTACTGGTGATACATTTATAGCGGTAGCACATCTATTAAATTACGGTTTAGATTTTGTAGACATACTAACGAGATTAAGCCAAAAATCTGAAAGTTTAATGAAGTTGCAAGGATATGTATTGTTGAACTTTCAAAAAACTGAAAATGGAGTTGCTTACATTAAAATGACTCCTGATGTTATTGAAAGATTTGATGTTTCATTAGAAGAAGCAACATCTTTGGTAAATGAGTTATCAACGCTTGAAGACTGTCCGGTTTGGATTCTATTCGCTGAGTATGAAAACAATATTGTTAGAGCTAGATTAAGATCAAAAGGGCCAGCTATTAACGAATTAGCCAACAAATATAATGGCGGAGGACACGCCCAGGCGTGTGGTGCCAACCTTGGAACATGGGATAAAACAGAAGAGTTATTGAAAGATGCAGATGAATTAGTAAAAGCATATAAAGGTAACTTGTAATAATCTGAAATTAACGCTTGTAATTTTTAGTTGATTTGATATAATAAGTTCGGTTTTTAAATCTATCTTTTTAGGGGAGACAGAAATGCCGATTAGATTTTTGGAAATTTCAGGATGGACAGAAACAGCTTTTTTAATTGTTGGAGGACTAGGAATTTTCCTCTATGGAATTAACTTAATGAGCGATGCGTTAAAGAAGCTAGCGGGATCAAAGTTAAAACTATTTTTAGAAAAAACTACAAATACGCCACTTAAGGGGATTTTTGTAGGGATTTTGTTAACAGCTTTAATCCAATCATCCAGCGCAACTAGTGCGCTTGTTGTTGGATTAGTAAGAGCTGGATTGATGACTTTACCACAAGCAGTCGGAGTTATTTTCGGAGCTAATATAGGTACTACTTTCACATCAGTATTGATAAGTTTAGATATCGGATCATATGCAATGCCTATTATGTTTCTTGGAGCGATTTTAATATTCTTTTTTAAGAGAAAAAAAGTTCAACAGTTAGGTAGAGTTATTTTTGGATTCGGGATGTTGTTTTTTGGATTAGATACAATGGGTGGAGCTCTTAAAACTTTAGCTGAGTTACCACAGTTTGCAAGTATGTTGCATAGCGTTGGAGATACACCAATTTTAGGAGTAATTGTAGGGGTTTTAACTACAGCTATTATCCAATCATCAAGCGCTACTATAGGTATTCTACAACAATTATATTCAACCGGAGGAATGACTCTAATCGGAGCTACTGCAATTGTTTTAGGTGATAACATTGGAACAACAGTAACTTCAATTATGGCTTCTGTTGGAGGAACTTCAAGCGCAAAAAGAACTGCATTAATCCACGTTTTATTTAATACTTTTGGTACGGTAGTATTCTTCATATTACTTAAACCTTATACAGAGTTTATTACTTGGTTATCTAATATTATAGGAATTGATCCTACTATTGACAAGTTCACGATTTCTTTAGCACATGTCTGTTTTAACATCATGACGGTACTAATTTTATTTTGGTTTGTTAAACAAATGGTTTGGCTTGTCAGCAAGATTATTCCATCTAAAGACGAAATTGAAATGGATGAAGTCGTCCTCGATAAACTATTATTAAAATCATCACCTGATTTAGCTCTAGAGAATGTTAAAAAAGCAATGATGAACATGGCTAATGTAACTCGTGGTATGCTTGAGTTTAGTTATAATTATGCTTTTGAAAATGATGATAAAGCTATAGAACTAGGAAACCAATGTGAAGAGATGCTAGATTCTATGGATGATAAAATTCATAATTACTTGGTGGATATAGGCGCTAATGATTTAAGTGAAGCGCAAATTCAAAGAGTAGCTAAAAATATTGAT
Organism: Candidatus Izemoplasmatales bacterium; assembly: GCA_028691335.1. Taxonomy (GTDB): domain Bacteria; phylum Bacillota_I; class Bacilli_A; order Izemoplasmatales; family Hujiaoplasmataceae; genus UBA2289. The sequence goes on along the minus strand of JAQUZK010000056.1, from coordinate 1,667 downwards.
ACCATAACAGACCTTGAACGTATTGGTGATCATTTTGATAACTTATTTGAATTCTTCCAAGAAAGAAAAGAAAAAAAATTAACTATGCATAAGAAAACAAAAGAAGAATTACTTAATTTGTTTTCAATAATTAGAAGTCAACTAGAAAAATCAACAAGAGCTTATTTTGAAGATAATTTAGCAGTAGCTATTGAAGTTACAAAGACTGAAGAAGAATTAGATAGGCTTGTTAAAGAATACAGGAAAAATCATATTAATAGAATCAATGACAGATCATGTGAAGAAATTAATGCAGGGTTTTATGTTGACATCCTTTCTAATATAGAAAGAATCGGAGATCACTGCAATAATATGGCTATAAATGTAATAAATAAAGATTTTTCTTATCATCACGATGATTATGAACACTTGTAAAAAGTTTTTAAAAATATTTACTTGTATTATTTTTTGCTTTGCTATATAATATGTAAAGCATAAATATAGAATAAAATTTTTGGATTGGATGGTTATAAATGACAGATAGAAAAAACATGTCAATCATGGAACTAGCTAACTTAATATTGAAAGAAAACAATAAAGCCATGACATTTATGGAAATATACGATCGAATTGCCGAAGAGAAAGAAATCTCAGAGGAATCGAAATTAGAAATGATTTCCCAAGTTTACGCAGACTTTATTCTTTCAGCTAAGTTTATTTACGTTGGTGATGATGAGTGGGATATCAAAGGTCGACAAGCCATTGATTTATGGGATAAAGACGGCGCTTATTATGATGAGTATCCAGATTACGAAGAAGAATTATCACAATATGATGACCTTGATGAATTTGACGTAGATGAAGAAGATGAAGAAGATGAAGTCGATGTTGAAGAAGATGAAGATGACGATTCTATATATGAAAAAGACTATGATGACGAAGATATTGAAGACGATGATATAGATGATGATTTGGAAGAAGAATTTATTGAAGACTTCTCTGAAGATGATGATGAAAGCTTGTTCGATGAGTTTGAAGAGGAAGAAGAAGAACTAGAATTCGACGATGAAGAAGAGTTCACTTACGATGTTGAAGAAGACGAAGAAGAATTTGATGATGAAGAATACAATGAATACATGGATGATTACGAAAAAATGTATGATGAATAAGAGAGTTTAAAAAAACTCTCTTTTTTTCTTTTATATATTGTGTAATACACACTAGTGTGTTATGATTATAACAGGAGGTTATATATGAATTCTCAATTTAAAAGAGGAATTATAGAGCTGTGTGTACTTAAGGAAATGTTAGAAGAAGATAAGTATGGATATGAGATAATCGATAGTATTTCTAAACATATTGATGTTAATGAAAACACAATATATCCTATATTGAGAAGATTAACTAAAGAAGGTTACTTTAGCACCTTTCTTGTTGAATCTAATCAAGGAGCCGCGAGGAAATACTATAAAATTACAAAAAAAGGTTTTGAGTACTATTTAAAACTAAGAGATGAATGGGATTTATTTATTGGGGGAGTATATCATATTTTAAATAAAGGAGTGAAAGATGAAAATGAAATATATCGAAGATTTAAAGATTGAGTTAAGTAAAACCGATTTAACTGATTATGAAATTAATGAAATTGTAGAAGACTTTCAAGAAATGATTAACGAAGCCTTAGAACA
>JAQUZK010000055.1 GCA_028691335.1 Candidatus Izemoplasmatales bacterium | reverse complement strand
GGGAAATCAGCTTCGACATTTTCTTCTTTTCCATCTTTATAATCAGCAATTACATCTATACCCCAATCAAACTCATGGTTACCAATTACAAAACCATCAAAACCTCCGATATTCATTGCTTCAATAAAAGGTTTACCGTGATAATAATTTGAGAATGGTGTACCTTGCAAAGTATCACCGTTAGTTAAAGCAATTACATGGTCGTTATTTGCTTTCATGGTTTTAATCTTATTGACAATTCTAGAGAAATTATTATAATCAGTGTAAGCTCCACCGTGGAAATCGTTATTAGAATAAAAGTAAATTTCTTGATAACGATCTAATACTTCCTCAGTTGTTTCTGATATGGTTGTTGAAATTTCAGTTTCTATTGTCGTTGAGTTAGTAGTTGAAACTGTTGTTTGGCTTGTGGAAGAGCTTATATTACTTGTTGAGCTTTCCGAAGATAATTCTATTGAATTAGTTGTATTTGTGCTTAAATTACAACCAACTAAAAACGTGAAAATTAAAAGTGTTAAAAAAACTAATATTTTTTTCATTCTGTACCTCGCAAATATGTATATTTTTTTTGTGACTTACTAATTATACACTATTTTTAATCTTTTATAAAGAAAAATCACCGCCTTGTTTTACTAAAGCGGTGATTGTTATTTATTACACTATTATTATACTAAACCATAGTGAGCGAATACTAGATTCACTGAGTCTTCTGTTAAGAATGTAGTAGGATCTAAATTCATATAATCATTATTAGTAAATACATATGGGTCTGCGCTGAATGGGAATACAGTACCTAGATTTTCAAGTTCAGGAGTTAAAATATTTCTAACTATCCATGAATCAAGCACTATATCTCTTTGTGATGCATTTAATCCAGCTACTGCATAGATATCAAAACTAACTGTTGTAAAACTTGCGCCTGTTACTTGTTGAGAGGCAAGAATAAAGTTTCTGATTTCACTTTTAGTTGTAACTGTAACAACATAAGTAGTTGTATCTTCTGCTAAAGCAGGAATTTTACCAGAAATTTGTGCGTTTCCTCTTAACATGCTGTCAACTGTAATGTGGATGGAGTCACTTAGTAAGATTTGATCTATTTCTCCAGAAGTTTTACTTGTAATTACTGAAGCATCAAAATTAGAATTATAATCTCCTAATCCAAGAACTTGGAATGCATCTAACATTCTAATCATTTCATTCTTATCTACTGCTTCTTGTGTAAGAGTTTCAACAGTTATGTCAAAACGTTTTGTAGAAGGAATTAAAAGACTAATTGTTCCAGCCGCATGAGTCTCATCTCCCACTGCTGCATCTAAGAAGTAATCAGATACAGTAGCTAACATAATAAAGGAATCAAAGAACACATTCTTATCAAGCGTTTGAATATTGCTTAAACCAAACTGGCTAATATTTCCAAAATCAAGATTCGATATAGCTAGAAGGTCAATACTTGTAAAGAACTTACTTAATTCGCTACTACTGATGTAAGTTACATCAGTATATGGAATTCTAATACTATTACTTGATAAATCTTCATCAGGTATAATTAGAGTTGATGAGCTAGCATTAAGGATTTGATTAGATACTGTTGCGTGCATACTAGCAGAATCTAACACTAAATCCATATTGTCAATAAAGGCTTGAGCGTTGATTTGTGATGATAAGTTATTAACATCAGTGTAGCCCATTTCAATCATTACTTTCATAATAGCATTAATTTCAGTTTTAACAACAAATTTATTTGGTAATACTCCTATTTCTAAAATCAAGTCATTTCCAGATTCATCCTGTTCAGGAACTATCAATAGATTACTTCCTAAATCAAACAGTTGATCAGATATAGTAGCGTGTAAAATAGCAGATTTCATGAAATCCATACGTTTTGTGTCTGTATTTAAAGCTGAGAAGTTATATGAATTAAATGTATTAAAATCTAAATCCGTTATTCCAAATAAATTAATTGCGTTAAAGAAGTTCTCCAATTCAGTTGATTCAATAAATGTTACATCTGTATATGGTATCTTAACTAAATTGTTTTCCGAATCTCTTTCAGGAATTACTAGAGCTGCTTGAGCCGCTAGAATTTGATTTGAAACCGTCGCTTGCATACTAGCGGAATCTAATACTAAAGACATGTTATCAATGAATACTTGAGGATCAATTTCCGTAGTTAAATTCTTAACGTCAGTATATCCCATTGCAATCATTGCTTTTAAAATAGCATTAATTTCTGCTTTTGCAACATATTTAACAGTAATTGTTCCTGTTTCTATAATTAAGTCATTACCTAATTCATCTTGTTCAGGAACCTTTAACAAGCTACCGCCTAACCCTAACAATTGATCAGATACAGTTGCGTGTAAAATCGCTGAATCCATTAATTGATATCTTTTTACATCTGTATCAAGATTTGAAAAAGTAAAATCATCGAAGGTATTAAAATCTAAATCTTGAATATTGAAAAGTTCGATTGCTTCAAATAAGTTCTCGAGTTCAGAGGCTTTTATAAAAGTAACATCTGTATAAGGGATTTTTATTTGATTATCTTCAGAGTCTTTTTCTGGGACAACTAAAGCTTCATCAGCTGCCAATATTTGTTTTGAAACTGTTGCTTGCATACTAGCTGAAGCTAATACCAAATACATATTGTCAATAAAAACTTGAGGATTAATTTCTTGAGATAAATCATTAACATCCGAATATCCCATTTCAATCATCGCTTTTAAAATAGCGTTAATTTCCGACTTAGCTACAAACTTATCTGGTTTAGTGCCACTCTCGATAATCAAGTCATTTCCTAGTTCATCTTGTTCAGGAATTGTAAGTAAATCTCCTCCTAAAGTCATCATTTGATCAGTGATTGTCGCATGAAGAATCGCTGAATCAAGCAATTGATATCTTAAGTTGTCAGTGTTTAAAACTGAAAATGAAAAATCACTGAAGGTATTAGGATCGGTTAATCCTAATAATTTCATTCCATCTACAACAGCTTGTAGTTCTGATTCGGTAATATATGGTACTGATTCTACTGTAACAATAACTGGAACATCGTCAGAATCATTCTCAGGGATAACTACTGTAGACCCGATGTTTAACACTACATCCGATATAGTAGCGTGAATTATCGCTGAGTCTAATAAAACACTGAAATGATCTTTTAAATCATTTAAATTATTTAATTCTACTGAATTAAAATCGGTTATTTCTAGTTTATATAATGCTTTAAAAATATTTGATATCTCATTAGTAGTAATATAATCTGTACCTAAATTTGATGTAATGATTGTTTGGCTATCAATAGATTTATTAGGTATTACTAATGGTCCAGAGTTTGATTTATCTAAATCTATCACAACTTTTGAGACTGTTGCGTGAATAATTTTTGAAGCTAAAAGTGTATCAATCTTTGTCTGTTCAAGGTCATTTCCAGCTGTGTTTTCAAATTTATCAATAAATGTTGCGTCAAATGTGAATCCACTAAAATCTGTTATCTCTAGTACACTTAAAGCTTTAAATAAACTCTCTTGTTCTAGACGATTGACTATTTCAAGAGGAGCTTGATCAACCATAATATCTGTCATAATTTCATCAGGTATTTGAAACTCACTTGTGTCAATTGTATTAAAATAATTTCCTATTGTAGCATAAAGAATATTCGATGTTAATAAAGTATCAACTTCAGTATCAGTTAAATTTAAAACCTTTAATGGATCAAATGAAGTCTCAGTTTCATCTTCAACAATAATTAATTTAATTGCCTCACTAACCGCAACTAATTCTGACTTTGTAAAATAATCTTGATCGTCATAGACTATATCAGGGAAAATTAGTGGCATATCTCCAAAATCTATTCCTTTAAATATATCCGTTACTGTAGCTCTTATTATTTGAGAATCAAAGAAAGTAGAAATTGTTTCAAAGTCCATATCAGCTATTACTCCAGCATCAAGATTATCAAAGTCGATATTTTCTGACACTTCTAACAAAGCATCAATAGCATTCAAAATCTTTCTTAGTTCTCCTTCAATTACGCCTTCGTCGTACCAGTTTATATCTGCTGGAACTGACAACATACTTAACCCTTCAATTTCTGCTTCACCACTTAATATATTAATTAAAGCTTCTGTTACAATTCTTGATTCAAGTAAAACTGTTAAATCTACTGAACTTAAAGTTTTAAGTGTAGTTGTTATATCATCACCCATGATATCTTTAAATTCAATGTCAGCTTCGACAATTTCCGCGAATATCTCTCCAATAGCTAAAAATTCTGTTTCTAAATCAAGATCAGATGGTATCTCAATTATTAATGCTAAACTACCTTCTGAATCAGCTAATTCAGGTAATAACAAAGTTTCAGTAATTAATACGATGATGTCAGAGCCTGATATATCTGAGAACAAATCTCTTACTGTATCTCCAGTAACTTCAATTTGATCAACTGAACCTTCTCCGCCAATAAACCCAGCTCCATTTAAAATATCAAAAAGTGTTCCTCCAATTCTTCCCATTGTCGCTAATTCTTGTTCGAAATCTATTGTTCCATCATATAATTCTTCCACAGGGAAAGGTAAATCTTTTTCGGATTCTAAAGCTGCATATTCTATCGCAACTGGGACTAAAGATACAATCAATTTTGAATTAGCAATAGTTTGGAACATATCTCTTATTTCATCACCCTTTAAATCAGTTAATTCTTGAGTTTCTTGAAATTCTGATTCAGTGAAAATCATAAAAGCTTGAGTTAAAATATCTATCTCATACCGTAAAGCAACTGTTTTATCGTTTTGTTCAAATGAAAGAACCATATCAAATAAATTAATATGCAATGGTACCTCAACATCTTCATCAATCACTGAAGGAACTGTTATAGAATTAGCAATTCCAACAAATAAATTACTTTCATATTCAGCAACCATTTTTTCTAAAGCCTCTAAAGCATCTTCTAACATTTTAGCGTTAGGATCACTATTTGCTGAAGTAGTATCTTCCTCAGTTGTAGTGGTTGTTTCAGCTAATAAAGAATAACTGATATCATATAGTTCATTCCTAGGAATAAAACTAACATTTTGAGTGTTATCCCCATTATCAGCGTTTGATTGCATTTCTTGAGCTGCCGATACTAATGTAGAGATATTACCCATAAAGGACATCATACCGCCTAACATAATCAAAGCAATAAAAATAGCTAATAATCCATTACCAGCCCCAATTAAAGCTCCAAATAGACGGTGTTTATTAGCACCCTCACGTTTTTTAATAAAAATAGCTCTAATAATCCAACAAATAATCTTATAAAAAATTAAAATCACTGTAAAATAAAGAACTGTCCAGACAATCTTTAAAACAAATTGCATTAACCCTGACGCAAGTTCCATAAAATTAGCAGACATTTGTGAGAAGTCTACCGTATCTCCTAAGAACAGTTCTAATATGGATTCATAACTAGACTCAAAACTAGTAAAACTACCCAAACTAGGATCAATATTCGCTAAAGTTCCTCCTAGAAAAGATAGATCAACCTTCCATAAAACACCTACCATTATATCTAAAGTAAAAAAGAAAATAATGTAAAATATAATCATAGTTATCAACTTAAATAACGACTTTTTAAACCCAGAGATAAAACCGGATAAAATGGCTAATCCGAGAATAATATAAAAAATCAAATTAAGTGATAATAAAATTCCAAAATCACTAGCTAAAAAATACATTGCCTCACTCCCCTTTTATATAATTATACAATAATTATACTACTTTAATTGGTTTAAATAATTATTCTTGTATTCATATTACAAAAAATATCAAAAAAACACAAGATTATACAATAAAATTGTTATAACTACGTATATTAAAAGCAATAAATGCTTGTTTATTGTAAATAATCTACAAAGTATTATATAATATATATAAGAAAGGCAAGGTGATGAGTAATGAAAAGAGTATTTGGTTTTATCGGAATGATACTACTCATATTATTTTCAACTGGTTGTAGTCTAGACTTTTCATTCTTAGATTTATTAGAAGAGGATCGGACAACTTTAGTTCCTACAATCGTAAACGGGACAATCAACTTTGAGGAAACCGATTATTCTTCTTTCGCTATTTATCATTCTGACACTTATGATTTAGATAATGTTCATAAATATAACGATATCCTTTTAGAAACTAAAGAACATATAAAACGCGCTAATGTAAAAGTAGTTATGGTTGACTATTCTAACCTTTTACCTTGGGAAACTGAATCTGATGGCAACATAGTGGCTAGCGGATCTGGAGTTATATTCTTAGAAGATGAAACCCACTACTATACCCTAACAAACTATCATGTTATTGATTCATTTCTAAGTGGTGCAGTTGCAGAGATTAAGACTTACTCTGATACAGAATATTTCGATGCAGAGATTGTCACTTATGACAATCAGCTTGATTTAGCTGTTTTAAAGTTCACAAAAGCAGATAGAACTGATGTGTCAATAATTAATATTTTTAATCGACTTTATTATCAATTTAATCCAGGTGAAATTGTCTTAGCTATCGGTAATCCAAGCAGTTTAGAGAATAATGTTACCTTTGGAGAGTTTAAATCTATGCAAAATCTTGAAGATGTTAGCTTTAGAGTAATCTATCATGACGCATCGATTTCTAACGGTTCTAGTGGCGGAGCATTGGTCGATATTGACGGAAACTTACTGGGTATTAACACCTGGGGAATTGAAGACAGTGAAGATTTCTCATTTGCAATACCTAATTATATAATTTATCTGTTCTTAATAAATAATGGAATCTTGGATTAAAACTCCAAGATTCCATTTTCTATTGTAAATGTTATTGAATGTGTAGAATAGTTATTGAACGTAAAAGTAACTTTTGCCTCTTTAGAAGCTTTGATTGTTTTTAAGTAAATACCTATTGAACCACCAATCAAAGCCACTGTTTTCGGCCCGATAACTTCAAGGTTATCATCAGTTGAAACAGACAGAATTTCATTCGCATAATCAAGAACATTATTAAACTGATCAACCATCTTAACAACAACTCTAACAGTGTCATAAGTAAAACCATGAGTTAAACTTAAACGATCTGGTTCTATCAATATTGAAGACTTATCCATATGACCTTTATATATTGTTTTCACTAACTTCTCATTTAAATAGCCTTCAAATCTAAAAACAGTAGGTTTATCATCTTGATTAGCAAGATATTTGGTATAAAGTTCTACTGCATCATTAAAATTAATTACTTTTCTTAAGATTAAGTTAAGAACTAAGAGTTTATCTCTTAAAGGCATTTCCATACCAAATTTTTGATAACTAAGCAGAAGCTTTTTAATCCTTTTAGAGTCTTTATGAGAATAATTCTCATTTTTTTCTAATAGTTCTCCTATCAAATCATCAATAATAATAGGAGCGTGAGGCGAGTAATCGTAATTGTTTATATCTGGATAAAAACTATCTATATATTCATCATTTTTATATACTTTAACATAATCTAAATTTGTAAAAACAACTATCTCTTGAAGTTTAAGTAAATTATAATCTCCAGGTGTCATATTACTTGCGACAAATAATACCGGATCTATTTCTGGATTTTTTTGTGACTTATAAGCATAAGCTGCGTACTTCTCTAAACGGTACATATCTAAAACACCATGATGACAAATACGATCGTTGGCCCCAAACTGAAAATGAGTATTGTAATCGGCCATACACCACCCAATCGCTCCAGAAGTGGTATCATAATAATGACTATATTCAATGACATTCATATGTCTTAAAGCATGTTCCACTCTTCTAGAATCACTATCAATTTTTTTAGTAGGAAATACATGCCCATTGTATTCTGTAACTAGATATGGAGATTTAATTTTAGATACTTTTCTTGGGTTTTCTATACCATCATTATCTCCAGTATGTGAAAAATCATTATAAGTGTATACATCCTCTAATAAATGGCTTTTCTTAAAATTTCTAACTCCTCCAGTTTGTCTAGTAGGATCTAGTTTTTT
>JAQUZK010000054.1 GCA_028691335.1 Candidatus Izemoplasmatales bacterium | reverse complement strand
GCTGGATTGTTTCTTATTTCATTAATAACAATCTTCCCACCAGCTCCAGCTCCAACAATTAAAGTTCTATTACCACCCTTATATAAAGTTCTCGCAAAGAATATATCTAATAATCTATTAATAATTCTAGGTAATATTAGAAAGAAAATTTCCATCAAAGTTGTAAATAAAAAATAAAACTCATTTATAAACTGATAATCTGGTACGACCAAAGTAATAGCTACGATAACAACATTAGTTAAAGCAACAACCCAAGTAATTTTAATAACTTCGTCTAAACTAACATTAATTAAAACAACATGATAAAGTCTAAATATGTAAAAAACAATTAATTTAAAAGCGATAATAACTGGTAAAGACAATATCGCCATTCGATAATTAAAATCAGGAATTTTAATCAACCATAAAGCAAAAATCGCCACAGCATATGTTAAAGCAATACCTATTGCATCTATAACCATAAAGCCGACACGCGATTTGTTTAATACCCTTGTGTAATGTTTGAATTTACTTTTCACATTAGCAAACCCCTTTATTTTATATAATATAATGATAACACAAAACTAAATTTTTATCAATAAAAGGTATTCCTATTTTAAAAGAAAAAAGCCAAAACTAATTTGGCTTTTTATTAAAATTCAGATTTATCAATTGTAAAGAAAAATTCAACCCCTTCATCAAAGTTTTTAACACCATAACTATAACCCAAAGTATCAAGAATAGTCTTAACAATTGAAAGACCTAGACCTTGCCCGCCATAAGCTCTTGTTCTAGCTTTATCGACTTTATAGAAACTTTCCCATATATTTTTTATTTCATCTTCAGGAATATTCTTACCAGTATTTAAAACTCTAATAACGACAGAACTATCATCTAATAACTCACTATTAATAGTAATTACTCTTCTCCCATCAATATGGTTTATTGCATTACTAATAAAATTAGTTAAAACTGACTGCATTTGTTCATAATCGCAAAAAACAATATTATCTTTAACATCCATAACTATTTTTATACTTTTCTCTTTAAAAACTAAAGAGAATAGTTTAACTGTATCTTCCACAAAACTTCTAACTGAAAACTCAGTAAACTTGAAATCTTTCTTCCCGCTCTCTATTTGTGATATATTTAACAAATCTTGAACGAGATGATTCATCTTGTTAGCTTCGTCAAGTATTATTTCCAAATACTCTTTCTTTGTTTCTTCATCCATATTCGGTAATTTCAACGCTTCACCATATCCCATAACTAAAGATAAAGGTGTTTTTAATTCATGCGAAGCATTAGCTATAAACTCCTTACGCATTTGATCAATCTTATTTTTATATAGAATCTCTTTAGCTAACTTATCATTACTTAACTGCAACTCATTAATTGATTTTTCTAATTGAGAGCTCATCTTGTTAATACTATGAGCCAAATCACCAATTTCATCATCAGTCGTTATTTCTACTCTATTAGAAAAATTAAGCTTCGATATTTCATCGGCCACTCGGTTGATTTCTAAAATAGGATTTGTAAATCTATAACTTAAGAAATACATTATCAAACCTGCAGTAATCATGAATATAAAACCTATTAAAATAGTAAAAGAGTTAAAAATTCTAATACTATCTTGAATCGAACTAAAAGTAATTGTTGTTATATAAAACAAATACTCACCAGCTTGATTCTCAGTAGCCACAAACAAACCTAACATCTGGTAGTTATCCTGAAAATTATTCATCTCTGAATTTAAATCCATAAAATATGCATCATAATCACGACTTAGTCCAATTGCTCTACCAAACTTCAACTCCTCATTTTGAGAAACACTCAAGTTATAATCAATAATGACCCTAGAAAGAATTTCAGAAGGAATGTTAAATTCATTACCATAAACCCTAGTATAAAGATTAGGATAGTCAAAAAACCCATCAACTTGTATGTTTGAGGGAATTTCAATGTTCTGTAATAATATCTGTACATTTAAATTATATTGACTTTCTATTTCTAGTATTTTATTTGGTAGCTCTTGATCATTAATATCAATCTCATTAATATCATAAAAAGCTTCTACTAAAGAATTTTCTCTACTATTGATATAATAACTTTTTAAAAAAGTGTTATTCAAAATAATCAAAGCTACAATAAACCCTAGAATTATTCCGTAAGTCAATAAGAATAATTTTGATCTAAGCGTCGATTTCATTTTCTATATCTAATCGATAACCCACACTTCTAACTGTAGATATATAATGAGCGTATTTACCTAACTTGGCACGTAATTGCTTGATGTGGGTATCAACTGTCCTCAAATCTCCATAATAATCATAATTCCAAACAGCATTCAAAATCTTATCTCTAGATAGCGCTATACCCTTATTATCAATAAAATATCTCAAAAGTTCAAATTCCTTTGGCGTTAGAAAAGCTTCTTCTTCATTTATAAATACTTTTCTAGCCGCTAAATCAATCCTAATATAACCAAAAACAATCTCGCTTAGATCTTTATTAGCCTTATTAAGTAACTTATTAACTCTAGCAACTAAAACACTCGGAGAAAAAGGTTTTGTTACATAATCATCGGCACCTAATTTAAATCCTTTTAACTGATCATACTCATCGCTTCTCGCAGTTAACATAACTACAGGAATAGTCGTATACTCTCTAATTCGTTCTAAAACAAACCACCCATCATATTTTGGCATCATCACATCTAGAATAACTAAATCAACTTTCTTTCCTGATTCAAAAAGAATGTCTAAAGCTTCCTCTCCATCCTCAGCCTCTAAAACACGATAACCTTCTCTAGTTATAAACTCAGCTAATAATTTTCTGATTCTAAACTCGTCATCTACAATTAAAACATATGTATTTTTCATATAAACATCACATCCTTATTAAAATAAAATTCAATATGCAAAATTAGTAGGGGAGTAAACGCATATTGAATTTCAAGTAATTATATCAATTATTTGTGTTAAAAAAGTGATAAAAACAAAGGTGTTACAATTAAGTAACACCAAATATTATTGTTCTCTTTCGTAATAATAGTAATTATAAAAGCCTTTAGCTTTTTTAACATCAATATTAGATAAAACAGCTCCGATAATATTGGCACCATTATCTTGTAATTGTTTTAAACCTATTTTTGCTTGATCCTTCTTAGTTTTCTTATAAGAAACAACATAAACAACTCCATCTACCAAATCACTAATTAACAAAGCATCAGTAACTGTAAGAATAGGAGGTGAATCGACGATTATTACATCATATTCATTTCTAAACTTATCGATTAAATCACTAACCTTTTTAGACTGTAAAATAACATGAGGTGATGACAAGAAATTCCCTGTCAACAACAAATCTATTTTTGATTCATCTTTAATAATTAAATCTTCTATAGGTTTCTCATTAACTATAAAATCATAAAAACCTAAATCATTAATCTTATGAAAAGCACGGTGAATTTTTGGTCTTCTTAAATCAAAATCTATTAACAATACTTTTTTATTCTTTTCCGCATAAACAGCTGCCAAATTAATAGCTGTAGTTGTTTTCCCATCTTCTGGTGTAGCTGAAGTAATTTGAATTACTTTATAAGGATTATCAATGCTATCCATTCTAATATTCAATTCTAATTTTCTATAAGCTTCAGCTTGTGGTGAATTCGGAGTTTCAATAACAACATTTTTATATTCAAAAACTTCCATTTAGTCCACCAACTTTCTTTCTTTAACAGTTCCTGGAACTGAAGCTATTGATTTTACATTTAAATATCTTTCTAATTCTTCTACACTCTTAAACTTATTATTAAAGAATTCTTTCATAAAGACAACACCTAAAGCAACAATTCCACCTAAGATAACGCTAATTATAACATTGAGTGTTTTATTAGGTGAACTCGGTGAAGTTGGTAGTAAAGCATCATCTAATACTTTTAGTTTATTCTGTAAAAGTACATAAGGACTTTCTGGATCATTAGCTATTTCGATTGAATTATTAATCAAAGTATTAGCTATTTCTTGAGCCAACTCTGGAGAAGAGTTTACTACAGAAATATGAATTATCAAAATTTGTGAAGTAGTTGATACAGAAATACTGCTTTTCAATTGATTAATAGAAACATTATCCAATTCATCAATATCATCAATAACACTTGATAATACTTTGTTTGATAAAATAAACTCCTTATAAGTTCCAATTAAATTATTCGCAATAACAATCGCTGATTGTTCATTAGTTCCAGTAGAATCAACGTCCACTTGAACGATAATCGATGAATTAGCAGTATATTTAGGGGTTACTACAGAAAAAGTATAAACTATTCCTATCACAGTAATCCACATAGTAATAATCAAAATCATCGCAATATTATTCCATATGATTTTAAACAAATCTTGAAGACTTATTCCCTCTGATTCTTCAATATCATATACATCTTTGTACTCGTTCATAAAAATCTCCTTCTTTAAAAAAGCAATAAAATACATTCGTAATAATTATATAACAATTAGCTCAATAAAACAATAAAGTTAATGCTTAAGATGATATTCCAATTAGTAAAGCAATCAACCCAAATACTAAATTATATATATAGAAAAATTCTAGTTTACCTCTTCTAAATAATACAAACACCCATTTTAAAGCAAAATATGTCGCAAAAATACTAACAGTAAATCCTACAAAATAATAAATATAATGTAAATAGTTGGTGAAATCAAAATTCGTCATCATCCCTGATAAATCATGTCGATACTGAATAAACTGTTGTAATATTGATCCTACTGAAATTGGAATAAACATTAAAAAGGCAAACTTTAAAGCAGAATCCATAGATAACTTTCTGTTTACCCCAGCCGCTGTAACAACAGCTAATCTACTTAAACCAGGAAGTATTGAAATCAATTGTAAAACTCCAATGAACAACGAATCTCTAACTGTAAGATCTTGATTAACATGTTGGTTAGTTTCGTTTCTAATCAAGTATAAGATTGTCGCAGTCATTAAAGCTCCAACACCAATAATAAGAATTGGATTTCTATTATCAATAGTTGTAAATAAAACACCTAAATAATAACCGACTAATATCATAGGTAATAATCCAAAGAACAAGTTTCTAAGATATCTAACGCTTTTAACAACCGACTCTTCTCGATTCTTCTTTATAGTATATTTAAAAAAATCTTCTATATAACAACAAATACTCTTTCTTAAAAAATACACTACCGCTATCATAGAACCGAAATTCAAGATAACCAAAAAGAAATCACTATTATCTATATCAGTTAATAAAAGCTCCTGAATCACCGTGACATGAGCACTAGAAGATATAGGTAAAACCTCAGTTATTCCTTGTACAATACCTAAAAAAATATATTTTAATAGTTCAATTATTATATCCATGTAAAAATCCTTCTTTCGATTACATCATAAATAGAATTATCGATAAAATCCCTGCCGCAAAACAATAATAACTAAAATATTTTAATTTACCACTCTTAAAAACATTAAAGATTATTCGATAAGCAATATATGTTGCGCCCATAGCCGCAACAAAAGCACCACCATAGTAAATTAACTGTGGGTTGCTAATGGAAACAGTTGCCTGAGTTAAATCATAAACTCCTAACAAGACTGTTCCTAAAGAAATAAAAATATACATTAAAAATGAAAAATCTAAAGCAGAAACTATTCCTGACCCTCTCTTAAGAGCTGTTGACGTTGTCATCCCTGACCTCGAAATACCAGGGAATATCGCAACTGCTTGAGCCAATCCAACAAATAATACATCCGGCCAAGTTACTTGGGTCTTTCCATTTCTAAACTTTGAGCTACTTACATAATATATAACAGTAGCTGTAACTAACAAACCAATCCCAGCTATCAACAAACCATTAGCATCTAGCATCTCATCTAAATAATCTTTTATTAGAATACCAGCAATCCCCGCAGGTATACAAGCTACTAAGATCTTCATTAAAAATACTGTATCTTGTTTGTTTTCTTCTCTTTTGCTAGGATAAAAAACAAAATTAAAAAATGCTTTAACATATCTAAGTAGTCTTTTAAAATAAATTATTATAAAAGTCGCCAAAGACCCAGCGTTTAAAAAAATCAGAAAAAAAGTATTATCATCGGTCTTTAGTCCCAACAAAGCTTTAGACAATTCCACGTGTCCGCTTGAAGAAACTGGTAAAACTTCTGTCACTCCCTGAATAAGTCCAGATAAAATGTACTTAATCAACTCTATTATATCAAAACTCACAAAATGTCCCCCCATACAAGCTTAAAAGAAAAAGCCGAGTAATAAAAAGGCTTTTTCTTTAATGTTGATTTTATCCTTTATATTCTGTCATCCACAATCCGTGGATATTGCAATATTCATATACTTTAATTTCTTTAGTAAAATCAACAAAAAACTCTGTGCTAGGCTCATCTTCTGGTTTAAATGTTTTTATGTAATATTTATCACCATTTTCAACAAAAACCCACTGAATAAAATGCTTCTCTAGCATTGGGTGAGGAACAGAACCAATTTTTACGCTAATCTTATTCTCTGCAATTTTTTCAACAACTGGTAAATGCTTTTCATTCCCTTCATCTTCTTTTTTCGGTTTTAATAAAATCATTTCTTCATCGCAACATACTAATGTAGAATCTACCGGATAAGTGTAACAAATCCTTTTGCATTTCTCACAAAAATAAATATTCATAACTAATCCTCCCTTTATTTATTCTTATTATGATATTAACATAAATTAAGGATTAATTAAAGTTGTTTTACGGAAAAATCTAGCTTTTTAAATTCATTAGCAAATCATAAATTAAAAGACAATCATCCAATTCAAAAAGGAACTCTTTCTTCTTATATCTTAAGTATAAGAAGTTCTTACTTATTAACTTTAAACCGTTAATATTTTCAATTTCAAAAGAATATTCCTTCATATTATTTTGAACAAACAAATAACCACCATTGACTTCAATATCCGCATGTTTGAGAGATAAAATATCTTTACTTAAGCTCTCGATCATATACATAGTTCCTTGGGTATATATGATTTTTTCTTTAACTTTATCAATTGAATTGATTTGTAATTTTCCCCAATCATTTATACTACTAAAGTTAAGTCCTGTCAATACTGAAAATTCATTAAAACTAGTTACATATCCACAATTATCACAAAAAATATCACTTTTCTTAACAGATAAGGTTTGATGTTCTTTACATTTAGGACATAAATACAAGTGATTTTCTATGCCTTTTATGCTTCTGTTTCGTTTATGCCATAATAAATTTTCTTCATTCCATTTATTATCATCATAAACAATATGTTTACTCACAACATCTCTTATCTCATCCACACTCATGTTTTTAAGATCCGCTTTTTTTAGTATTACTTCAAAATTTAATTCAATATATCCTCTAAAAACCCTTTTACCCCAATTAGGCATAGAAAGAGAAGATCCGTCAGCCTTCGCGATTAAAACATCTTTATTAGCCTTTTTAATTAATTTAGCTATAGATATACTTATCTTCGTGTTTACTCCGAACATAGATAATTTTTCTTCTGGAAATAACAGAACAGAATTATTTTCATCCAAACAACTAAGAATTTTTTTTACCCCAGTAACATCAACTTTACTATCTTTTAATTTTATTAATTTATCAAAATTACCCAGCTTATTTCTTAAATTTTCATTATATAAATAAACCTCATTAACAGCTATGTATGGTTGTTTTTTCAACATTAAAGAAATGTAAACAGCTAAATCATAAGAAGGATAGTTAGAAAGAATAATATAATTACCCTCGCTTTTCGGATTAAAATTATTATACTCAACTTGATAATGAAAGAAAGAGTTATAAAATACTTTCAAATAACTTCTTTTTAATATTTCAGAAAACTTCATACTAATCACAACCTTTTAAAAAGATTATATCATGTTTTAATAATTTTGAATTAAACTTTCTTTATGTAAGAAAAGAAAAAAGCAGGAACTCTTTTAAGAGTCAGTTCCTGCTTTTAGGGAAAATTCTTC
>JAQUZK010000053.1 GCA_028691335.1 Candidatus Izemoplasmatales bacterium | reverse complement strand
TATTCAAAGTAATAGTGAATGGCAATTTGTAGGTGTTTATGCTGATGAAGCTGCGACTGGTACAAATGAATCAAGAGAAGAGTTCCAACAACTTCTCACAGATTGTAGAAATGGTAAGATTGATATGATTATTACCAAGTCGATATCAAGGTTTGCTAGAAACACCCTTACTTTACTTGAAGTTGTTAGAGAGCTAATCAAACTTGATGTGGATGTCTTCTTTGAGGAACAGAATATTCATTCCAATAGTGGTGAAGGTGAAATGATATTAACACTACTAGCTTCTATTGCCCAAGAAGAATCAAGAAGTGTATCAGAAAACATGAAATGGAGAATCAAAAAAGACTTTCAAGAAGGAATGATATGGGGAGGTAGATCCTCCTATGGATATAAGTTAGAAGATAGGAAGTTAACGATTGTTCCAGAAGAAGCTGAAGTAGTGAAATTAATCTTTAAGCTTTATATAGAAGGTCATGGTGCTGATGCGATTAGGAAGATATTAGATTCAAAGAATATCAAGCCGATGCATACAAAGAAGTGGGGACATTCTTCTATTATGAAAATACTTAAGAATAGAAACTACACAGGAGATTTGATTCTCCAAAAAACATATCGTGAAAACCACTTAACCAAAAGACAAATCATCAATAAAGGTGAACTCGATAGATACTTCATTAAAGATAACCATGAAGCAATCATCAGTAGAGACATCTTTGAAAAAGCAGAACAAATAAGAAAAGAACGAGCACAAAAAAATAAACCACATGCTCCAAGAGGGGATTATCCATTTCTTGGTAAAGTTAAATGTGGGATATGTGGTAAATCCTATACAAGAAAAAGAATGAGACAAAAACTTGTATGGCTATGTTCTTTATCAGTGAAGATGGGACAAGAAGTATGTCATGCAAAGATGGTTCCAAATGACATAATCGTTGAAGCCTCTAATCACGTTTTAAAGTTAGAACAATACGATAATGCTATATTCAATTCAAAGGTGAAACAGATAATCGTTATGCCAAATAGACTATTAGAATTTCATATGAAGGATGGAACCATAATTAAACATCACTGGGAACATAGGTCAAAAAGTAAATCCTGGACTCCAGAAATGAAAGAACAAGCAAGACAGCGTTCCATCCTGCAACATAAAGGAGGTAAACAAGATGCCTAAAGTAACTGTCATACCATCAACGATAAACCCAATTACACAATTACCACATAACGCTACTACATTAAGAAAAGTAGCTGCTTATGCTAGAGTATCCACAAATAAGGATGAACAATATACAAGTTACGAAGCGCAAGTGAACTTCTATGAGAAATACATAAAGGAAAGACCAAACTGGGAATATACAAAAGTCTATGCTGATGAAGGAATATCAGGGACAAGTACAAAAAGAAGAACCGACTTCAATCGGATGATCAAAGAAGCCTTATTAGGTAAAATTGATCTAATCATTACAAAGTCTATCTCAAGATTTGCAAGGAACACATTAGACACCATATCTTATGTTCGTAAACTAAAAGCAAAAGGAGTTGAAGTATTCTTTGAAAAAGAGAATTTATGGACATTAGATCCAAAGAGTGAACTCATACTAACCATTATGGCTTCCATTGCACAAGAAGAATCACGTTCTATTAGTCAAAACGTCATTTGGGGAAAACGAGTAAGTTTCCAACAAGGTAAAGTATCATTTGCTTATAGTAGGTTTCTTGGCTATAAAAAAGTAGATGATAAACTAGTAATAGATGAAGATCAAGCAGTGATTGTTCGGATGATTTATCGAATGTTTCTTGTAGAAGGTAAAACACCTTCAGGAATTGCAAAGTATCTAAAATCACAGAACATCAAAACACCAACAGGAAAATCATCGAACTGGAGTAAGAACACAATTATATCCATATTAACCAATGAAAAATACAAAGGCGATGCATTGCTTCAAAAATCATATACAGCTAATTATCTTGAACATTCAAGAGTAGAAAATCAAGGACAAATACCACAATACTATGTAGAAAATAATCACCCAGCCATTATTGATAAAGACATATGGGAACAAGTACAGTTTGAAATCGAAAGACGTGTTATGATTGGCACACAGTATAGTTCTTCAAATGAATTTGCATCAAGACTTAAATGTGGAGATTGTGGCGGTTATTATGGTAGAAAGAAGTGGCATTCAAATACAAGACATGAACGCTTTGTTTATCAATGTAACCAAAAGTATAAAAAAGGAACAAAGATATGTAAAACTCCTCATCTATCTGAAGAGGAAATCAAACAAAAGTTTATTGATGCTTATAACATCACAATAGAAGACAAGGATAGAATTATTGCTGATACAAAAGAAGTGATTTTACTTTTAACAAATACAGAAGAACTGGATAAACGAATCATTGAACTTGAAAATGAACTCCTAGCTCAAAGCAAACGAATCAAAAAACTCCTAAAAGATAACTCTAAAATCATCTCAAATTCCAAAACTTACAACATGAAGTATAAAAAGCTATCAGAAAGATTCAATGAAATTAAAGATGAATTAGACAATTTGAAAGCGGAAAGAAATAAACGAGAAAACAAATCTTTAAAGATGAATGCTTTCTTAACTAATTTTAAAAAAGCACCAAGTCACCTTTCTGATTGGAACGAACTAATATGGAGATTGTTAGTTGAAAAGGCTATTGTACATAGAGATAAAACAATTACATTTCATTTTAAGGATGGGACAGAAATGATAAACTGAAATTGAGACATATTGATTTCATGATTACCCTCGTTTTTATAAACAGATTTTGTTATAATACTTATAAAAAGGGGGGTGTCTTAATGATTAAAAAAGATACACGAAAGTTGAAATCTGAATTCAATACACTTATTGATAAGAATCCTTCAAGCAGAGACCAAGAACTAGCAGAAGAGTTGAAACGATTTAATGCTACATTTAGCGAACAAGATTTTTTTATAGAAAATCTCTTTGAAGGAGCAATAAGATTGTTTTCAAAAAGTTTAAAATCAAAGATGAAGAGCTATGTTTCTGATATGATTGAAGATTATAATAATTCGGAAAGTAATCAAAAAAAGATAGAAGATTTTCTAGTACACCTAGTTAACAAGTATAGTAGTGAAGACAAAACACTAATCGAAAGAGTACTTAATTTATTAGGTGTTAGCTAATGAAGAAGAGATTGAAGTTTTTAATAGGGTTTTCTGAGTTTTTTCTTTTTGGTGTGATTGTTTTAACTTTTGCATTGCTAAAATTGGATGATTATTTTGATGGTATAGATGGTGCACTTTTATCAAAGGGGCATTTAGTGATTGTCAGTTTTAGACTACTAATATATTTACTTCCTGCATTTATAATGTGGGTAGTATTTTTGTTTGTGAAGGGGCATAAACTTACAATTCTTGATGCATATAGATATCAGTTTATAACATATTCAATAATCGGGTTGTTCTGGGTACTAACAGGATTAGATTATATTACTTCAACAGATGTGTTTGGAGCAATGGATTCATTTACAATTATGATTGGGTTATTACTGTCATTGATATTTAAGAAAAGTGTTCAGATTGACTCGGATTTGCCACCAATCTATAAGAAATAGAGTATTTTTAATTGAATATGGGAGGGATAAATTTTGTATAATCAAAAAAATCTAATTAACTCTTTAGTCAATAAGGATGAGAATGAATATTACAATAATTTAAAGAGATTGTTTAAGAATAAGAAAAAATCGTTGTTTAGGTATGTACCTGTTGACCTTAACAGATTAGGTAATCTTGATAAACTAAGTGATGATGAGCTAGTAAAGAAACTGAAAAGTCGAAAACAATTTGGGTTACATTCCTTATTGCATGGATATATTTACCATAATAAACCAAGATTCTTTAATGATCCTTTTGATTGTGTTTTTGGCATAGGATTAGAAACCACATTTAGAGAACTAGTATACTCATTGGTTGATCGGAAAGAACTAAAAAAATGTGAAAACACAATCAATAATATTCCGGAAGTTGAAAACATTGATGATTTAGAATATTACCTGAATACAATTGAACTATCGAATAATCTAAAACAATTTTTGCTAGGTATTTTTAGAATAACTAAGAAGATGAATGAAGAAGGGTTTGATTTTTTATCAAATCATGATTTGTCTGAGCAGAAGTTTTTAGAATATTTTTTGGATGATACCGATTTAGTTTATTATTTTCTTTGTGTAAATCATCAAAAGAATTTATCCAAAAAGGATTTAAATGTTTTCATACGAAGAGCTAGAAAAAAATATAATATTTCTTCTAGCACATACTTAGATGTATTTGATCCTAATATGGATGAGTTCAAATCTTTAGCAAAAAAATATGATGATATTGATTTTGACGCGGTTGAGAATAAACTGATTGATGCTGTAAATGAAATCAACCGTAAGATTTTTGATTTAATTGATACGCGATTTGGAGTTGCTTCTCTGACAACACTTGGGAATGATGCACTGATGTGGTCTCACTACGCTGATGCACATAGAGGGTTTGTTATAGAGTATGATATAACTGAATATCTTGATGGTAAGTCTAAAAGTAGAATGCTATTGATGCCTGTAAACTATACTTCTAAAAGAGTTTGTATTGATGAAAATGTAATGGATGAAATAGATTTAGTAAATTATGATTTGAAAGGTAATGAAGATATTGTAAAGATGTTTCTGAAAGGAATTTATACTAAATATTCAAAGTGGAGTATAGAAAAGGAATGGAGGTCACTTACAGTATTACCTGAAAACAATGAAAAAATGCGAAAAGTTAAAAGCTTACCAATAAAGGGTATTTATTTTGGGAACAAACTGGCTTTTAGAATTATCATGTCCATAAGAAAATTATTAGACAATCATAATCTATTAGAACATATATCACTATATTATATGAGAAATGAAATAGAATCTTTTAAGCTTTCACCTGTTAGTATTAAACCAGACAAAAATTATAAATTTGAAAAGACTGTTTAACTAATTATTGGTTAGGAGGAATAAAAATGAAAAAAATTAAACCATATTCAGCAGTAACTTACACTCTGGACTATAGCAAAAATATCCTTGAACTGCGTGAAAAGATTATAGAAGACGAAAATTATATTTTGGGATTAGACACAAAAAAAGAAGACCAGAAAGATTACTTAACAAACAAATACATTCATTATAGAAATAAACATCTATATTATGATTTGATCTTAAGACATGAGTTTGGTAAAAGTTTGTTAGGAAATTGGAGTTCAAAGATATATGAAGATTTATATGAAAAAGGATGGGTTATGTATAGACAAGATTATTCATTAACACCAACTGTACATAGTGATATTGAACATGCATACATAGATTTTTTTCATATTCATTTTGATACATATTTTCCAACACATATTTCGTTGAATTCTAAAATTGCTAATAATAACTACCAACAATGTAGACTAGCATATTTTAATCAAGCATATTACATTTGTGCTCAAGGATTGTTCCCAGTTATCGAGTATTTACACAAAGTAGTAGGAAAATTTGATGGTACTTCAATATTTAAAATTAAAGAGAATTTTGATAAAACTAAAGACCAAGTGGAATCAATCACTCAGCCTTTTAAAACTAATATCGATTTTTATATCAAACTTATAGATAATGTAAATAGTCTTATCAAAGATCATATTTTTTCAAAATCTATTGAAAACGACGAAGAGCCAATAATTATAAATAGAAATAGATTAAGTCATGGAATTTTCACCCGTGAGATTAGTAAAAAAGATTGCTTACAGTTATTTTCTATTATAATGGTGTTAAAAGGTTTGAATGATATCATTGAAGCAGATAGTAGAAGAAAATTGATAGTAGAAGAATTAAAGAATATAGAACTGAGTTTACAAAAGATTCAAAAAGAAAAGAAGGTGGCTTGATAATGACAAATATCGGTAGACATACTGAGGGTGTATTTATCGAATCTAATGGTAACATAATTTTAAAGAGAAAATTGACTTCAAATAAGAGAATTAGTTGTTTCTTCTCAGAAAATGATAAAACTCCAAATACTGATGGTTTTTTTGAGTTGATTGATGAAAAAGGGGTACCTCAAAAAAGATTTAATGTTCAGATAAAAACTACTAATGAATTAAAAAATGGAAAATACAGCTTAGATACAAAAATACTAAACTATGTTTTTAGCAAAATTTCTATTGATCCTACTTTTTTATTTGTTGTAGACTTGAAAGCTGAAAACATTTTATATAGATATATATCAATAGATTTCTTGTTAAGCATTGATTTTGACAGAAAGAAAAATATTACTCTTGATTTCAGTAATGATGAGATATTTGACATTAATGTGTTTGAAAAAGAAGTTATTAAAATTAAGGAAGATCACGATAGATTAGTTTTAAATAAGGATACGGAAGATATTTCGAACATTCAGGAAGCAATTCAGTATCTAAACGATACATTGTCAGCAATTCCAAAAGTTATTGACACTCTTCTTCCCAATTTATATAGAGTAGGCATTGCGACTTCAAATCTGGAGAAAAATATAACTATTAAAAACTCTAGCAATAAAGAAAACGTGTTCACATCATTTGCAAATTATGGAGCATATTTCATTTTGAAAGGTGAAAAGCGTTTTGAAATAGAAGATTTTAACAATGAGAATAATTATAACAATGTTCTGTTTGATGGGATTGGCAATACCACTCCTCAAAAATATGCGAAAAGTGTCGTTTCTAACCTCTTAGATATATTTTTTAATAAGACATTGAACTATGTACGTTATTTGCCAGATATTGTTCTTAAAGAAATTGCATTTTCTTTCCTAGATAAATTGGGAAGTAAAATAGATAATCTAGCTTCTGACATGTATCATAAAACATTTTATTTAGATAATATTGATACTTCAGCTGTAAGTCTATATATTCATAACGTTATTAAATATATGTGGCATATACTTTACTCTAGGTCTAATTTAAATCACTATGAAGAAAAACTAAGAATGATTTTATATCGAAACTTAAATAGTTTATATTATTCAAATGGAGTTGATTTTGTTGACTTACTGTCTACTTTTTATCATAATAACCAATTTGAAGAAAAATACTTTGAGGAACAATTATCAGAAAATCAAATTACCCATATATTATCGCTCTTAACTAATGAGTATAAGGTTTACTATTTTGCGATAAATGAATTGGTAGCCAGAAATATTAATAGTATAGAACGAATTTGGAGTTTTGAGCCTACTAGAGATATTCCTTTCGTTGGTTGGAGAGCTAATTTGCTTGACAAAAGGTTTTTTGATCAGTCAAAAAAATGGTTAACTATGCTACCAGAATTATATGAAGAGTTAATTGAAAAATTGAATTTGAATGATTTGAGAATTAATAAGAAAATTACATGCTCAATTGTAAAGAAACAAGAGGTTTTTTATAGCATTGTTGCTGATTATTTTTCTGAGTATTCTGATAAATTTATTATTAATACTGTTGAGAAAATTGATGATGATGCTATTGACAAGTATGGTAATCTTGGTTGGTCAGCGTTCATACCTGAGATTATGGAGACAAAGATGCCCCTTTATTATTCTTTAATAATATTGGTTTACAATAGATTATGTGAAAAATATTCTGTTGAAAATAAAGGTGTTTTAGTTGTACACACAAGAATAATGAAATTATTTTAAAGATTAGGCTTTTTAACATAGGGGGTTAATGAATGACAGAAAAAGAGTTTATAACATATATTTCAGAATTAAAGGATAAAGTTACAAATACAAAAAGTGAAGTTTTTAGTTTCCCCAAATATGAGCAATTACTTTTAGAAAACATTTCACTTCTAAACAATCTTATTGAATATCGAAAAGCAACTATGAGAGAGGAAGATTTTGAAAATAAGCTTCTTTTAGCTACAGAGCTCTTCAAGAACTATAGCGATGATGATAGAATTATTGTTGGAAGAATAATTTTTGATATTGAGAAATTTGGTGAGAGTGAAAAGAGAATGGAAAAGTATGAGAACTGGTTTGATTCAGAATATTTGAACTTAAAACTGTTTTTAAATTATAAGAAACTAAGAGAGTTTATTCGTGAAAATGATGATGAAGGCCTTGTTGATTTTAGTGAAATAGAAAAGG
>JAQUZK010000052.1 GCA_028691335.1 Candidatus Izemoplasmatales bacterium | reverse complement strand
GCATTGAAATGATTTTAACTCACAAAGATTTTAAGAGAATTCCATTTACTAGAGCTGGACAAGGATACCCTGAACCTTCACCCCATGACAAGTTTGTTTTAGATGAGTATGTTAGATATATAGGCGATGAGGTTTTAGCTGTTGTTGGAGAGAATGAAGCGATAGTAGAAAAAGCATTAGAGTTAATCAATGTTGAGTATGAGGTTTTACAGCCAATTCTTGATTTTGAACAGTCTAAAGATAATGATATTTTAATTCATCCTGAACCAGAAATACATGAGATGTTTGATATAGGTTTTAAGCCTAAAAGAAACATAGCTGCTGCTTATCAAATGGAGATAGGAAATGTTAAGAAAACAATTAAGGAATGTGATTATGTTATAAAGGAAACATTCTACACACAAGCACAAGCACATGTTATGTTAGAACCCCACACTGTAAATGCAAGGATGGATTATCAAAATAGATTAGTTATATATTCATCTACGCAAACTCCTTTTCATATTAGGAGAATTATATCTCAAGGATTAGAAATTCCAATGGCAAAGATAAGAGTAATTAAGCCGAGAGTAGGTGGGGGATTTGGCGGAAAACAGGCAATTCATGGCGAAATGCTTGTTGCATATGTTACTTATAAAACTAATAAACCTTCTAAAATAGTTTATACAAGAAAAGAAGTTTTCGAGTCCAGTTATTCTCGACATCCAATGAGAATAGATATGACTTTAGGAGCTGATAAGTTTGGAAAACTTAAGGTAATTGATTGTGAAGCTTTATCGGATACAGGAGCTTATGGAGAACATGCTTTAACAGTTTTTATGGTTACTGGTTCAAAGGTTTTACCTTTGTATAATAAAGTTGAGTCGGTAAGATTTGCTGGAGATATTGTCTATACTAATCATACACCCGCAGGAGCATATAGAGGGTATGGTGCTATTCAAGGGAACTTCGCTTTAGAGTCTGCGGTTGATATTCTTTGTAAGAAAATGAATATAGATCCTATTGAATTTAGAAAAATTAATATGATGAAAGAGACTGAAACTTCTCCAATATTTGAAATCATGGGAGAAGGAACAGCAGGAACAGCGATGAATATGGATACCTGTAAGTTAGATGAGTGTGTTGAAAAGGGGATGGAACTTATAGGTTGGAAAGATAAGTATCCACGAGTTGAAACAGAAGACAAAATTAGATCAGTAGGAATGGCAATTGCTATGCAAGGTAGTGGAATCCCTTATATTGATATGGGTAGTGCAACAATTAAGTTAAATGATGATGGCTTTTATAACTTAATGGTTGGAGCTACTGAAATTGGACAAGGTAGTGATACTGTATTAACTCAAATAGCAGCTGAAGAATTGATGACTGATGTTGATAAGGTGGTTATTTATTCTTCTGATACTGATTTAACACCATTTGATGTTGGTGCATATGCATCTAGCACTACATATGTTAGTGGAAATGCAGTTTATAAAGCAGCGAATGAGTTGAAACTAAAAATGATAGAAGAAGCTGCTAGAATATTAAAAACGGATAATAAGAGTATAGATTTTAATGGAAGAGTGTTTGTTAACGTTAAAACAAACGAAAGTATTTCTTTGGTTGACTTGTCTAATCAAATTACTTATTCACATGACCAAAAACAACTTCAAGTTACATCTTCTTATGTAGGTCATAAATCTCCACCTCCATTCATGGCTGGTTTTGTTGAAATCGAAATAGATAAAGAGACATATGAAATTGATATTTTACATTATGTTAGTGTTGTAGATTGTGGAACTACAATTAACCCAATGTTAGCGAAAGGTCAAGTTGATGGCGCTATAGTACAAGGATTGGGTATGGCACATTTTGAAGATGTTGTTTATAGCAAAAATGGAAAAATGATTTCCAGTGATTTGTTAAACTATAAGATTCCAACGAGAATGGATATAAAGAAGTTGACTACTGTTTTCGTTGACAGTTATGAAGAAAGCGGACCATTTGGAGCGAAATCAGTTGGAGAAATAGGAATAGATACACCTCCGGCTGCTTTAGCGAATGCGGTCGCAAATGCTTTAAACATTAGAATAAAAGATTTACCAATAACCTCAGAAAAAATATTTAAGGAAATTAGGAGATAAAATGATGAAAAAAATTAATCTTGAAAAAATAAGTAAAATAGTATTCTTTGGTAGTTTATGGGGCTTAATTGAAGCTACAATCGGATATGCCTTACATGTTTTGCCTGCTCTTATTGCGGGTAGTTTGATTTTTCCGATAGTAATGTTTATTCTTTATAGAACATATAAAAGTTTAAGTGATAGAAAAGCGGTTCTATTCGTTGGATTAATTGCGATTATGATTAAAGCTACTAACTTATTATTACCTTTCTTACCTGCTCCGAAGACAATTAACCCAATGATATCTATGGCTTTGCAAAGCTTATTAGTTTTCTTAGTTATACCTTTATTAGATGATCAGAAACTATCTATTAAGTCTTCTGGAATAATCATCGCAAGTATTGGCTGGAGATTAGGAATGATAGGATACTATTTCTATAATAATCTAACTACAGGTTTTTTAGATTTTAGAATAGCTAGTTCTGAACAGGGTATGAGTTTTGTCTTATATGAAGGTGTTGTTTCTGGATTATTGGCTTTGGCTCTTATTTTATTAACTAACCCTATGAAATCATTAGCTAGAATAGATAAAATCAGAATAAATCCAATAGTTTCTACAACTCTGCTTGTTTTAGCGTTGATATTTACATTAGTGAAATTCTAAAGAGGTTTAAATGGATATATTTAAATTGATTAATGAGTATCGAGAAAAAAATATTAATTTAATTGTAGTGACAGCTGTAAAAAAAAGCGGATCTGGACCAGTAGAAGTTGGAAAAAAGATGATTTGTCTTCCAAATGGAAGTAGTATAGGCACTGTTGGTGGCGGAGCCATTGAATACTATGCTCAAAAAAAAGCAAGACTGTGTTTAGAAAGAAAAGAAAGTCTATTAGAAACATATGTGTTAGATGAAGGTAAAGTTTATCCTGAAGCAACTACTTTACCGATGGTATGTGGAGGGATGGTTACTCTATTTTATGAGTATATTGGCCCTAAAGCAACCATTTATATATTTGGTGCTGGACATGTAGGCCAAGCTTTGGTAAATGTATTAAAAACTATGAACTTTCATATAACAGTAATTGATGAAAGAAAAGAAGTTATTGAAAAGTTTGAAAAAGCTGATAGAAAAGTGAATACTGGATTTGTTGATTATATTGAGAAAGATGAAATTAAAGATGGTGATTTTATTATTGTATGTACTCCGAGTCATAAGTATGATTATCATGTAATAAATAAAATAATCGAAAAAAAAATAAAACCAAAATATTTAGGTATGCTTTGTTCTCCGGATAAGATTAAAGATTATTTAAAATCAACTTATGAGACTTTTGGAAAAGATATTGATTTAAGTTTTTTCTATTCACCGATTGGTTTAGACACCGGGGGTATGACTCCTGAAGAAATTGCGATTTCAATATCATCAGAAATTTTAGTTGTCCTAAATGCAAAAGAAGGGCACAAGCATATGCGGGAGATTCTTGATGGTCAAGATTGTTACTGGAAAGATTAATTCTTATAAAACTACTAGGATGGAATCTTATTATAAAGAACATCCAGTTGGAGATGGGTTTGTCGCAATTAAACAGATGGAAGAGAATCTGGTTTTTGGTTATAAACTCAAAAGGTTAAGTTCTGGTTTAGAGATTGATTATGTTAGAAGAAATACTTTTGATAACTTAGAAAAAGAAGTAATTTATCAAATGGGTCCATACAATTTTTATAAAGAGGCATTTGATTATGTAAATAAGACGGTAGATGATTTTATTAAGAACAAAGTTTCGCCAATATATTTGGATGAAATAAGTTTATTGGAACTTAAAAACTTAGGATTCCATAGTGTTTTAAAAAGAATTTTAGAATCTGATATTGATTTAATATTAGTGATAAGGGAAGATTTGTTAGCACAAATTTTAAAAAAGTATAATATCACTGATTATGAGTTTTTGTAGGAGGATATTTAATTATGTATGATAAAAGAATTATCAATGGGAAGGTTTATATAGATGGTACTTTTAAGAAAACAAATCTATATATAAATAAGGAATTAATTATTAAAATTGATGATTCTTTATTTGACGCTAAAGAAACTATTGATGTTAATCAAGGGTTGGTTATACCAGGGTTAATTGATCCTCATGTTCATTTTGATTTGGACTTGGGAAAGATTAAATCAAGAGACAATTTTTATTATGGAACTTTACAAGCTGCTTATGGTGGTATTACTACTGTAATTGATTTTTTAGATCCAGTAGATAATCCAGATGATTTGGAAAAAGCCTATAATAAGAGATTATCTGAAGCTGAAACTTCAGTTGTTGATTACTTTTTTCACGCAACTATTAAAAATCCTAAATGTAATTTAGAAGAGTTTGTTTTAAAGATGAAGTCCTTAGGCATTAGTTCTTTAAAATTATTCACGACTTATTCTGACAGTGATAGACGAACAGCTGATAAAGATATTATCGAACTTTTAAAGTTGTCAGAAAAATATGGGTTTTTAATTTTGGCTCATATTGAAAATGATGATTTAATCAATTTAAATCCGAATTTTAAGTATAATGCTTTATTAAAATCTAGACCTACTTTAGCTGAGACAAAAGAAGCTCTTAAGTTGGCTGGATATGTAGAAAGATATGGAGGCTTTCTTTATATGGTTCACTTAAGTAGTGGTGAAACATTAGAAAAGCTTAAGTGTCATTATTCTAATATATTAAACAAGAGATTCTTTATTGAAAGTTGTCCACATTACTTCTTATTTACAAACGATTTTTTAGAAAAATGTGATGGGTTTTTATACACTTTAGCTCCACCTTTAAGGAAAAGGAAAGAGAGAACTTTACTTAAAGATAGTTTTTTAGATATATTTACTATAGGGACTGATCATTGCGCTTTTAATATAGCTGACAAAGATAAAAATTTTCTAATAGACATCCCCTTAGGAATTGGTGGTATTGAGTTTGCTTTTGATATAATGTATGAACTTTTTAAGGAAAAAACAATTGATAAGATGAGTTGTAATATAGCTTCTTTATATCCCGAGTTGAGTTTAAGGGGGAGTTTAAAAGAGGGTAATTACGCAAGTCTTTTTGTATATGATTTATATGATAATTTTATTGATAATTTTCATGGGAATACCAACTATAATCTTTATGAAAACTTTAAAAGATCAGGGATGGTACTTCATACTATGAATAGAGGAGAATTTGTAGTAAAAAACGGTGAGTTTGTTAAATCAGTTTCAAAAAAAATCTAGGAGTTGATTAATTTGAAAAAAGCTATTATTAATGCGCGGATTTATGATTATAAGAACTATTATGATGATTCTTATATAATCTTTGATAATAAAATTTTAGAAATAGGTAAGATGTCATCTTATAAGAATAAAGATTACCATGAAATTGATGGTAAGGATTCGTTTGTTTTACCTGGATTTGTATCTGGGCATACCCATCTATATTCTACTTTTGCTAGAGGAATGAATAGTAGTTTTAACCCAGAGAATTTTATGGATATTTTAAAGCAATTGTGGTGGAAGTTAGACTATTTTTTAGATGAAGATGACATTTACTTTTTAGCTTTAATGGGCGGGTTAGATCAATTAAAGTGTGGCACAACAACTTTAATTGATCATCATGCATCTAAACTTGTAAAAAAGAGCTTAGAAAAGATTAGAAAAGCTTTAATTGATGATCTAAATATTAGAGCGATTCTAGCGTTTGAAACAAGTGATAGATTTAATGTTTTGGATGCGATAAATGAAAATTCTAATTTCATTAAAAACAATCATAATGATAAAGTTTCTGGATTATTTGGTATGCATGCTTCAATATCTTTAAGTGATAGTAGTTTAAAAGAAATCAAAGATAATTTAGGTAATGAAGGTATTCATATCCATGTTGCAGAAAGTATTATGGATGAAGAGGACTCTTTAATTAAGTATGGTATGAGAGTTGTGGAAAGACTTGATAAGTTTGGGCTAATAAATGATAAATCTTTATTAGTTCATTGTACGCATATTGATGATTTTGAAATGGATATAATTAAAAAAAGAAACGCAACTATTGCGATTAATGTTACTTCTAATTTAAATAACGCTGTAGGGATAAGTAATGTGAAAAAGTTCTTAGATAAGGGTATAAGAGTCATTGCTGGTAATGATGGCTTAATCCAATCTCAAGCTTTTGAGTATTTAAATATTTATTACTTGGGCCATTTGAAAGAAAAATCACCAACTGGTTTTTCTCTTGATAATGTGCTCACTATTATAAATAATACTTATGATTATATAAATATGTTGTTGGGAACCAAATTAGGAAGTATATCAGTTAATTCAGAAGCTGATTTATTATTGGTAGATTACAATAATTATTCTACAGTAAATGAAAATAATGTATTTGGACATATATTTTATGGGACTTTTCCTTGTTTCAAACCAAGGGTGGTTATCGCTAGTGGTAATGTTTTGATAGAAAATTATAAGATTGAAAAAAATGAATTAAATCAACTTTACATAGAAGCTCTGTCTCAAGCTGAAAAGCTATGGGATAGAATTAAGAAAGAAGGCGAGAATATTGAATTTAAGTACTAGATTTGATGGTTTAGAGTTTAAAAATCCATTAATGCCGGCAGCTGGACCTTTAAATGGTGATTTAGAGAAATTAAGGTTTTTAGTAGGTCAAGACTGCGGTGGAATTGTAACAAAGACCATATCAAAAGAGTTGCCAAATATACCAAAGCCTTGTATTTATGGAGATGGTACTTTCATTATGAATTCAGAGTTATGGAGTGAGCTATCATATAAAACTTGGATTGATGATATTTTACCAGAGTATATTAAAACTAAAGATAGGCCTTTAATTATAAGTTTAGGTTATACAAAAGAGGATATGGATTTTTTAGTGCCTAAAGTTGAATGCTTTGCGGATGCATATGAAATAAGTACACATTATGTAGGTACTGATTTAAAAGTTATTAAAGAAACTGTAAGGACTATTAGGAGTCATACGACTAAGCCGATATATATGAAAATTAGTCCTCATATTCCTAATCCAGAAGCTTTCGCAAGAGCTATAAAAGAAGCTGGAGCTAATGGAGTAGTAGCGATAAATTCTTTAGGACCAACTATGAAAATAGATTTAAAAGAAAGAAAAATAATCTATGGTAATGAAAAAGGTTTTGTGTGGACAAGCGGACCCGCGATTAAACCGATAGCTTTAGCAACTGTTTATAAGATTAAGCAAGCCGAGCCTTCTTTAACTGTTATCGGAGTAGGTGGAATTAAAAACGCTGATGATGTACTTGAGTTTTTACTAGCAGGGGCTAGTGCTGTTCAGATGTTATCGGCTGCCTTGTTACAAGGTAAGGACTTGTATTCAAAGATAATTAAAAACCTTCCTAAAGCTTTAGATAAGTACGGATTTAAATCTATTGAAGAAGTTATAAATCAAGGGCTTAGAAAAGAAGTTGTTTATAAACAGTCATTACCAATTTTAAATAGAGAAAAATGTATTGATTGTCTTTTATGTCAAAAGATTTGCCCTTATTTTGCGATTGATTATCCGGGAGTTATAACTTTTAACGAAGCTAAATGTTTTGAATGCGGATTATGTATAGCAAAATGCCCTACTGGCGCTATTAGTTTTAAGAAAGGGTGATATTTTTGAAAGATATTTCAACTCCTATTAATAAAGTAGATAATGATGAAAAGATGAGCGGTAAAGCTAAGTATGTTGCGGATATTAAAATGGAAGGAATGCTTTATGCATTTACAGTTCGGTCTTCTATCGTTAAAGGAAGAATCGTTAGTATAACTTATCCTAAAATACCTGATGGTTATTTTGTTGTTGATCATCGTGATATTTTAGGTAAAAACATCGTTAAAGTAATTTATGAAGATATGCCAGTATTTACAAAGAATGAAATAACTTATTTATATGAACCTATTTCTTTATTGGTGGGACCAGATAAAGAGGTTTTAAGTACTTTAGTTAATAAAAAAGAGATAATTTATGAAGAGGAAGAGCCAGTATTTGACTGGGTAGATTCTGTCATTAATTATCATTTTGAAAAAGGGAAAGGGTTT
>JAQUZK010000051.1 GCA_028691335.1 Candidatus Izemoplasmatales bacterium | reverse complement strand
TGGTATTCCACCGCCACCAACAGTTATAACTAAGTGGTCTGCTTTTACTAAAGTTTTAATTATATCTAATTCAACTATATTTATTGGCTTGGGGCTAGCTACTACTCTTCTATATCCTCTGGAAGCATCCTCAATCATTTTATATCCTTTTTCTTTAGTAAAAATATTAGCTGTTTCAAGATCATAAAACTGACCAATAGGTTTAGTCGGATTTTTAAATGCTTCATCATCTTTATCTACTTCAACTTGGGTAACTATAGTAGCTACCTGTTGTTTAAGGCCTTTATCTTTTAATTCCGTTAATAAAGCGTTTTGTAAGTGATACCCAATGTAGCCCTGTGACATTGCTCCACATTCTGGAAAAGGCATATCAGGGTTTGTTTCTGAATACTTACTACTTATTTCAAATGATAAATTAATCATACCTACTTGTGGACCGTTACCATGTGCTAGTATAACTTCATTTCCTTGTTCTACTAGTTCCACAATCGGCTTTACGGCTTTTTTAACTTTTGTAATTTGATCTTCAGGATTATGTCCGAGAGCATTTCCACCTAAAGCAACAACTATTTTTCTCATTTTTCCTCCTTGAGAGTTGCGTACATAACTGCTTTAATAGTATGTAATCTATTTTCCGCTTCATCAAATACAACTGATTTCTTTGATTCAAAAACTTCTTCAGTTACTTCTAAAGCATCCATTTCAAATTTTTTGTAAATATCTTCACCAATAACAGTTTCTCTATTATGAAAAGCAGGTAAACAATGCATAAAAATTGCAGTTTCATTTGCTTTTTTCATAATATCACTATTCACTTGATATGGGGAAAGCTTTTCAATTCTTTCTTTCCAAACTGAATCTGGCTCACCCATTGAAACCCAAACATCTGTATAAATAACATCTGCGCCTTTTGCACCTTCTGATACATCTTCAGTAAATTTCAGTTTAGCACCTGATTTTTGAGCTAGTTCATAACATTTATCAATCAACTCTTGATTTGGCCATAAATCGCTTGGAGCACAAGCTGTGAAGTTCATTCCCATAATTGCAGCCCCAATCATTAAAGAATTTCCCATGTTATTTCTAGCATCTCCGAAATAAGTAAAATTGATGCCTTCTAAATGTCCGAATTTTTCTATAATTGTTAAAAAGTCCGCAAGAATTTGAGTAGGATGATATTTATCTGTTAAGCCGTTCCATACGGGAACGCCAGAATATTCAGCTAATATTTCTACAGTTTCTTGTTTGTAACCACGATATTCAATTCCATCATACATTCTACCTAAAACTCTAGCGGTATCTTTAATACTTTCTTTTTTCCCCATTTGGGACCCTGTAGGGCCAAGATAGGTAACATTCATGCCTAAATCATTAGCGCCAACTTGAAAAGCGCATCTTGTTCTTGTTGAATCTTTTTCAAAAAGAAGAACAACATTCTTCCCTTTTAGAGGTAAACATTCCAACCCAGCGTGTTTCTTAGCTTTTAATTTTGCGGATATACTTAAAAGTTCTTGAATCTCCTCTTTAGTATAATCTAGCAAAGTTAAAAAACTTCTACCGTAAAAATTTTGTTTCACAATAAAAACCTCCTAAAATATATATTTCATAATTTTTCCAAAAAAAAATACCTATTTAAATTATAACACTAAAGCGCTTACAAATAAACACCTAAATACTTTAATTTGTTACATATCAGTTTTAGAATTATAATATTATGATTTATTTAGGATATATAGTATAATTTTTACTAGAGGTGATAAAATGGCATATGATAAAGTAGTTTTAAACTGGGATATGGATTTTAAAGGGGACTTATATTCTCCAACAGGGGTTAGTAAACTAGGAGATCAAGATGATGGTCTTTATCCTTACCATTTATTTTTCGGAGCTATAGGTTCTTGTTTTTATGCAACATTTTTGTCAGTAGCTTTAAAAATGAGACTACAATTTGAAAGTGCGAAAATTGAAGTTTCAGGAGCGAAAAACAATCCAGATTCGAAAATAATTGAGGTTGTAGATATGAAGATGATAATCAAAAATCCTAGTGACCAAGAAAAACTTAAAAAAGCTGCTGAGTTAGGAACGAAGTATTGTTCAATTCATGAACTTGTTTCACGTTCTGCTCAAGTTAATCTAATTGTTGAATTTGAATAACGAGATATAAACCTTTTATCTTTTTGATAAAGGGTTTTTTCTTGTTATAAGTACTCAATATTGTTATAATATAATGAGAAAAGAGATGATTAAATGAAAAAATATCAATTAATTGCTACAACTACATTTGGACTTGAAGCAATTGTTAAAAGAGAGTTGATTGACTTAGGATTTGAAGTTGTTTCTACGGAGAATGGAAAAGTTACTTTTTTATCTGACATAAAGGGAATAGTAAAAGCTAACCTCTGGCTAAGATGTGCTGATAGAGTTCTTTTAAAAGTAGCGGAATTTAAAGCTGTCACTTTTGATGAGTTATTTGATAACACCGTTAAAATTGACTGGAGCGAATATATTCCAGAAAACGGAAGATTTCCAGTTGATGGACAATCAGTTAAGTCAACTTTATTCTCTATTTCTGACTCTCAAGCAATTGTAAAAAAAGCAATTGTGGAAAAATTGAAAAAGATATACAAAATTCAATGGTTTCCTGAAGATGGACCTGTTTTTAATGTTAAAGTGTCAATCTTAAAGGACATCGCGACATTAACAATAGATACATCTGGAGTTGCTTTACATAAA
This sequence comes from Candidatus Izemoplasmatales bacterium, assembly GCA_028691335.1. Lineage (GTDB taxonomy): Bacteria > Bacillota_I > Bacilli_A > Izemoplasmatales > Hujiaoplasmataceae > UBA2289. The sequence continues at coordinate 5,570 of JAQUZK010000051.1, read as the reverse complement.
AGAGGATATAGAACAAATGCTGTTACTGCTCCTTTAAAGGAAACTTTAGCGGCTGCACTAGTTAGTTTGAGTTTTTGGAATAAAGATAGAACCCTAATAGATCCATTTTGTGGGTCTGGGACAATTGCTATTGAAGCTGCACTTATGGCGAAAAATATAGCTCCTGGTTTATCTAGAGATTTTGCTTTCAAGACTTGGCCGTTGATAGATGAGTCTAGTTATTTAGAAGTTACTAGAGAGGCTTATAAAGCTATAGATAATGATACATATCTTAAAATACATTGTTATGACATATCTGAAGAAAACATTATTGCTGCACAAAATAACGCGGATGAAGCCGGTGTTGCTGATTCAATCACCTTTGAAGTTAAAGATTTCAATGACTTGAAATTTCAAGAAGATTATTCGATATTAATCACAAATCCTCCATACGGAGAAAGGCTTTCTGAAAAAGAAGAAGTAACAAAACTTTACCAACAAATGGCAAAAAAATTATCTAACTTAAAAACATGGTCAATGTATGTTATTACATCGGATAAGGACTTTGAGGTTAATTTTAATAGAAAAGCAGATAGAAAGAGAAAACTATATAACGGTAGAATTGAAACAATGTATTATCAATTCTATGGAGAAAATCCTAAAAAAAATAGCGACTAATTTGAGTCGCTATTTTTAAAAATATAAGTTAAAAAGTCTTGATAGTTTATCAAAATCTATAAATCTAGATTCTCTCAATATCTCTTTTTCATTGCTGTAAACTATTATTGTTGGTACGGTAAAAACAAGTTGTTGACCTTGAAACATCTCTACATCTTCAAGATATACCTGAAATACTGGTATTTGAGGATAATCAATCATAAAAGCCTGTAATTTTTCAGATATGGGTTTACAAACAACGCATGATTTAGTTTTAGCAATAACAACTGACATTTCTGCTTTAATTATGTTTAAAAATTCTTCGTAAGATTTAATGGTTTGCATTATATAAACTATAATTAAATCATCCAAGATGGTTTAATTAAATCTCCCTTCTATATACTTTAACTAGATTATTTATCAAAGAGTATTATACTATAAATATACAAAATTCCTAATGGAATGTTTTTTAATCTTAAAAAACTGCTATAATTATATTAATATGTATTTTCGGAGGGAAAAATGGAAGAAATTAAATTAACGGAAGACAAGTATTATTTGCGCAATAAATGGACTTATAGTGTTAGTGGTATAGGCCGAGATATGATGTATGTTTTAGTCGCTACATTCTTAATGACATACATTCAGTTTTCTGGTTTAGGATTAACTCCAGGACAATTTTCAGCTATTAGTATTATTTTAGTTTTAGGTAGAATTTGGGATGGAATCAATGATCCAATCATGGGAAGTATAGTTGAAAACACTAAAACTAAAATTGGAAAGTTTAAACCTTGGATTATTATTGGTGCTGTGCTTACAAGCATAACGGTATTATTGATGTTTAACCTAAGACCTTCTGGGACAGGGTTCGTAATCTTCTTTGCGATAATATACTTTGTTTGGGAAATAGCTTGGACATTGAATGATATACCCTATTGGTCGCTTCTACCAAATTTATCAAGAACGAAGAAAAAAAGAGATGAGATAGCCTCAATGGTTGTTGTATTCGCCGCTGTAGGAGCTTTCGCTGCTAACGCAATAGTAAGTTTCTTCACTGTCGGGAATGCAGTACAAGGCTATCGTATAATTTCTATAACTTTTGTATTATTCTTTTTATTGTGTACTGCCTTAACAGTTTTCGGTGTTAAAGAACCAAGGAATATTAATCCGCACGAAGAAGAAAAAGTTACTCTAAAACAAATGTACTTATCTATAAAAAATAATGATCAGTTACTTTGGGTTACTTTAGCTTTATTCTTATATACTGTTGGCAGTGGAATATTAGTTGCTTTAGGATACAACTTCTTTTATATAGAATTAGGATATGATGGGTCAATGGTTTTAATTTTTGTGGCTACATTTGGAGTTGTAACTATTTTAGTTCAAAGTTTCTATGCTATGTTGGCTAAAAAATTTACTAGAAAACAATTAATGACTTTTGGAGTAATTCTTATTATCATTGGATATGTAATGTTTATGTTGATGGGTTATATAAAGTTTATTCCTGTTAATCTAATTACCGTTTGTTTCTTCGGAGCCTTAGCTTTTGGAGGACAAGCGATAATTTATATGACGATAATTATTAATATGACTAACACAATTGAGTATAACGAATATAAAACAGGAAAGAGAAATGAAGCGATTTTGTTTTCGTTAAGACCTTTTGTTGTTAAGTTATCTAGTGCTGTTCAACAAGGTGTTATGACTTTAGTTTTAATAATATTTGGTATCTATGTTTTAAGTCAAAATGTTTCTGAGTTAGAAGCTCAGAAGAATTATTTTGATACAATGACTATAACTGAACAAATAGAATATAAAAACAATATATCTCTAAGAACATCTATTTTAGATGAACTCGATATTGAACAAGAAAGAAAAGCTGCAATATATGATGCTTTAGAAGTGGTTGAGTTTAAGGATAACGATAATGACGGAATCGAAGAAATGATTATTAATGATGCAGCCGATTATGCTTTTAAAGATCGTGCTACAGACGGAATGAAATTAGGGTTAAGAATTTCGATAACTTTTATCCCAATCATATTAATTATTCTATCATTTATAATTTTTAAGAAAAAATTTATAATTTCTGAAGAATACTATGATAAAATAGTTGAGGAAATTCGGTTAAGATTAAAAAAATCAGATGATGTAGAGGTAATTGTCTGATATTGACATATGCTTATAAATAAGCTAAAATATTTAAAAGGAGTTATTTATGCCAAGACCACCAAAACCAAGAGTAATTTGTCATGATCCCCAGTATTTAGTATATGGCCCAAAAGGAAAACGAGCTAATAGTACTGATAGAATCACTATGATGGTTGATGAATTTGAAACAATTAGACTAATTGATTATTTGGGATATACTCAAGAAGAAGCAGCGGATCAAATGAAAGTAGCTAGAACTACAGTCCAAAGAATCTATAATGATGCAAGAAAAAAAATAGCATCATCTTTTGTTGATGGCAAAATTATAGTATTGGAAGGTGGAGAATTTACTATTTGCGAAGGTAACTGCGAAGAATGTTTAGAACCACTAAGAGAAAGAAGAAGACAAGGAAGAAGAAATTTTTAACAGGAGGAAATTATGCGTTTAGCAATAGCTATTAAAGACAACGAAATCGCTCAACACTTTGGACATTGTGACTATTTTCATGTTCATAATATTGAAAATAAACAAGTTAAAAGTACTGAGACAGTAAAAAATCCACCACATCAAAAAGGAATGTTACCTAAGTTTCTTAAAGAACACAATGTGGATGTATTAATAACAGGTAATTTAGGTTCTCTAGCTGTATCAAATCTAGAAGCTTTAGGAATTCAAGCTATTAGAGGCGTTAACGGAGAGCCAAAAGAGATTCTGAAATGTTACATAGATGGTACCTTAGAATCAAGTGATGCGATTTGTGACGAACATATGAATCATCATTAAAACTTAATCAATAAAAGAATCGGACTTCATTTTAGAAGTCCGATTTTGTATTAAGATATTTTTTAACCAGGTTTTCTATATATAGCGGTTTAGATACAAAGTAACCTTGCACTTCAATAATGCCATTTTTGATAATAAGATCTATTTGTTCTTTTGTTTCAGCACCCTCAACAATAGAACTAAAACCTAATGTTTTAACCAGGTTAGCAATGATTTTAAACATAACTCCATCATCTGATATTGGATAGTCTTTAATAAATGATCGATCAATCTTTATTTTATCAACATTTAAACTTTTCAAAACTTCTAATGAGGAGAATCCAGTTCCAAAGTCATCTATTGCGACAATAATCCCTTTTGAATGTAGATAATCAATTATTTCATTAGTTTTATCTTTGTTCTCAATATAGCCGCTTTCAGTAATTTCGAAAGAAAAGTTCTTCGGAGAGAAAGGGCTTTTTTCAATTAGATTAACTAGGGAATTAATAATGGTATCATTGAAAAAATCAAAATAGGTAAGGTTTATAGAAATTCTAAAGTTTTCATTGACTAAATCAATATAAGGAGTAAAGTCCTTGATTACTTTTCCTAAAACCATAATACTCAATCTATTGATAAAGAAACTATTTTCAATTACTTTTATAAACTCTACGGGAGATACATTACCCAAAATAGAACTATCCCATCTAAGTAAAGCTTCAACTCCAACATACTTACTGTTTTTAATATCTTTTTGAATCTGATATTGTAGATAGAATTCATCGTTGTTAAAAGCATACTCTAATTGATCGAAAATAAGCTTTTCCTTTTTAATTACTTTTTCAACTTCTTCAGTATAAATTAAATGTTTTATGTTTTTCTGTAATTTACTCATCTGCAAAGCGATAAATGCGTTTGAAATTAAGTCAGCTTTGGTTTCTGATTTATTATCAGCTTTTGCGACACCAAAGTTATATTCAAGAGCTGCATTAACATTTGGAAGTTGTTTATATTTGTCGATTAATGAATCAATTGAATCGATTAGCTCTTGAAACTCAAGTTCTAACTTGTTTAAATTCGTGTAGATAATAGTATAAGTTTCTTTAGGTATAGAAATCTTGAATTTGGGTCCAAGATGTTCTTTTAAGAATTCTGCAAAACCATAGCTATTAAATCTTTCTTTAGAAGAAGTTCCAAATACTTTTTTACTTTTTTCATTATAAAGACGGATAATCATTACACAACTAGAGTTTACTTTGAAGTCTAAACCATCAAAAGCTCTAGCTAATAGTTCGTAGGTTGTTCTTGATTCATTTTGTGACATGAATGCCAAATAATCAAAATCAATATTTGGATCAGAATAAACTGTCAAGTAGTGTTTTACTTGCCCAAAAGTATCTGTTTCGGGTTTAATTTTAAGATTTTTGAGTATCATGATTCCTTTTTTGCTTATATTCCAGGAATTAGTATTGAACTCCTTTTTTTCTTTTTTTATGGTGTTAATAACAGAATTATCAACTTTACCAATCAAAGACCCTGGCTGTCTTCCGATATATTCGAAATTCTTGTAACCATATATCTCCTCAAAGGCTTGATTTCCATAAGTTATCTCCATCTTGTTATTCGTTATAATAACTCCATTTAGATTTTGATTTGATAAATACATATTGGCGTTTAATAAAACGCGGTTATCGCTTTTGCTTTTTAATACCCACGCTAAATATGATATGCCTATTATCACTAATATATTAAGTAAATATATCAGTATTGGATAATTTAAAATAATTCCTCCGTATGTATCCACTACAGTGTCGTGATCAATAATTGCAAAGACATGAAAAAAATCGTCATCATTATAGAAAGATAATGTTTCACTTTTGGATAAATCAATAGCCAAATCGATTATATGATTAGTATCAATAGAGCTAATTTTTTGGTATTGAGTTTCAAAGTTCTCGGTTAATCCAAAAGAGATATTGTTATTTACAATACCGATTTCGATAAATCTAGAATCACTTAA
>JAQUZK010000050.1 GCA_028691335.1 Candidatus Izemoplasmatales bacterium | reverse complement strand
TGACCTTCCACAACATTAAAACTACCATCTAAGCTTTGTTCAAGGTTACCCTTGATATAAAGCTTCATAGTATAATTCCATAAACCACTTTCTTGTGGATTTATCCTAACTCGATAATTAGTTTTTGAATCTCCCCAATCAATATACTCTTGTCCATCAGTGTAAAACCCATCTTCATTCATCTTGCCGCCTATAAGTCTTATCTGTTCATAACTCTTATACCAAAAAGCAGTTTGCGTAGTAACATCATCACTTGGTGAAGAAAAAGTAAAAACTATTTTTATTTCTTCATAATCGTAAGGATTGAAATTTTCAACTATCGTTTCTGATCCTTCTTTTTCAAAAATATCAAATTCTAACAACTGATTAGAATAACTAACTTCATTCACCATTTCAATTCTGTCAATTTTTACTTCTGGTAACTTTTCTGTAGTGGTTTCAGTTGTTTTGCTATCAGTTGAAATAGTAGTGTTTTTAGTAGTCATATCAGTTGTCCTTTCTTCAGAAGTTTCGTTACATGCCACAAACGCAAAAATCATTAACAATGATCCAACGAAAATAAAAGCTCGTCTGATCAAACTCATTTCCCAATCTCTCCGTCTCTTCCTACTACTTCATTATTCTCTTTAATATAATCAATCAGTTCATCTATATTTGCATAAGCTAATGCAACATAAGAATCTGCCGCTCCATAATATATCGCTAATCTATTAGTTTCAGGATCTTGTAAAGTAGCGCAAGGGAATACAACATTAGGTACAAATCCTTGTTCTTCATATGGCATTTCTGGTGTCAATAAATAATTCTTACAACGATACTTCACTTTAGAAGGTTCATCTAAATCAAGAATAGCTGCCCCCATAGAATAAACATAACCATTACAAGTATTACAAACACCATGATATAACATCAACCAACCCTCAGAAGTTTCTATAGGCGCAGCTCCACAGCCGATTTTAAGCCCTTGCCACCAGCCTTCTCCACCTCTTTCCATAACATGACGATGTCTTCCCCAATAAACTAAATCAGGACTTTCAGAAACAAATATATCTCCAAAAGGTGTATGACCATTATCTGATGCTCTAGATAGTATTCGATAATTACCATTTATCTTTCTTGGAAATAAAACTCCATTTCTATTAAACGGTATAAAAGGATTTTCAAGTCTTACAAAATGTTTGAAATCCCTTGTTTTAGCTAAACCAATAGCTGGTCCATGGGCTTCAGTACACCAAATAACATAATAATCCTCATCAACTTTTACTACTCTTGGATCATATGCATAATATGGATTCCAAGACTTCCCTTGTTCATCAACCATTTCTAATCTTTTTTCTTCAAAAACCCAATTTATTCCATCCTTACTTCTACCAACACGCATATGTGGTAAAGTATGAATAGTTTCGGCTCTAAACACTCCAATAAAGCTTCCATCTTCCCATGGAACTACAGCTGAATTAAATATTCTCGCAATACCTTTAACTGGATTCCTATCTACAATCGGATTATGATTTGATCGCCAAACCGGACCATCAAAGTTTTTTGGTTTTTCTTCCCAAGGCATATTCTTAATATTTTCACTGAACACTTTGTATTTTTTCATTTCTTCTTAAATCCTCACTTTATCTAAATTTTTTATTATCCTATTTTATGTAAAATTAAAGCAATGTCCTTACTAAACTCAGGTAAAGATATACTTGTGCTTCCATCAATTGAAACTTCTTTAGTATTAATAAGTTCACCGGTAAAAGTATTATATGATTCTAAAACATAAACTCCTGTCTCAAGACCCATAACTACTATTTCAATATTTGATCTACTGACAGTGTTTTGATTCCCAAGTTTATATCCTTTATCAAAAACATACAAATAAAGTCTATCTTGATAAGAATACCCCATATAGCCAATACTAATAGAATTAATACCAATTAAGTTCTTACCATCTTGTTCGCTATACAAAGCTTGTTGATCATTACCGGTTAAATCAATTTTTTCTAAATACCTACTTACACCAAGATACTCATCATAGACATCATAAGTTTCAACCCATGATTCCCACCACCAATGCATTCCTGTACCGGCACCACCACCCATGGCTCCAGCCCACAAACCTTGATGGAGAGTAACATTAGATGGATCTCTTGTGTATTGATCCTCTCCGCCATTACCGCTATAACCAATCTCATCATAAATAACCGGTTTATTAAACTCGTTTTGTATAAAATACTGTTTCTCAGGCAAATAATCAGTATGATTATAAATACCGTAATGATGAACATTAACAAAGTCAATATTACTTAATTTAAAAACCTTATAATTATTTCCCAAGAAATTTTGATCTTTAAAGGATGTTGAAATTAAATGTTTATTAGGATCAAGTTCTTTTAAATAATTAGCCATATCTAAATGCCAATTCAAACCATCACTAAAACTATATGTTTCAATCCAATCAACTTCATTAAACAATTCAAAACTCATTATATGATCAGAATATCCATATCTAGCCACAATATACTTAAGTTGATTTTTATAATTATCAATCATTTCTTTCTCAGTAAAGAAATCACCTGAATCAGTTATTACATCTCCATAAGGATTAGACCCATATCGATTAACATACCAAGTATTACTTGAATCTGGCCACATAGGGTTTACTAGAGAAGAAAACATTCCGTGATGCAACAAGCAAAGCTGTATATAAATATCTGCTTCTTCAGCGTACTCAATTGTCTTATCTAATGAATATAGATTAGTTTGTCTCTCATCAAAATTATAGATATCATTCCAGAAAGGTGAATATCCCCAAGCAGCCATCCATACTCTTGCGTAATTCATTCCTACTTCACCCATTTGTTCAAACCAAGCTTTATAATCATAATGCTTTCTTTCAACTGATGTATACCAAGCTACGTTTTGTCCTACTGGAATATAAGATTCATCATTGTCAAAGATAAAGTGTCTATTATTACTATCATCTACTCTAACAAATCCTCGATAAAGGTTATCCCTTTGTTCATAAACTTCAAAAGATTTATCAAATGTTTGAATAATAAAACCTTCATATTCTACCACTAAAGTAATATCATAAACACCAGAAACTTCCGGTAGATATCTTAAACGAAAATGTGGATTACCTTCTTCAGAAAAATTAACAAAAACATCATAATCCCATGAAGTATCATTAACCTTCCCTTCAAGCCTTAAATTTTGATTAACATTAATTTCAGTTAATCTTTCTTGAAAATCTTGGTACCAAAAAGCACTTATTACTTTACTCTTTTCATCCGGAGTCTTGATTATTCCATATACATTGATTTCGTTATAATCATATATATTATTTAAACTATTGATTAGTTCTAGAGTATCTGCTTTAAGTAACGCGAAATCTACCCTTTCACCAACATACATAGAATCATTCAAGTAGATAAAATCATCAAACAATATATTTTCTTGCGTTTCGCTTAATCTAAATATTTCAAAACTATAGATAATTCCTTCATCTAAAATTTCAACTATGTTTGGACCTGGTTGATTAATCCCTTCTTCAATCACCATAGAATAAAGGATATTCTTAGAATCAATCAACTCACCTAATTCATTATAAATATTGATTTTCCCACCTTCAGGATTTAACAACTCATCTAAGCGATACACATCTTTTATCGGTGAGATTATTTCATAATATTTCGATACATTAAAAACAACTTCAACTTCTAAAATATCTTCATATCGCAAATAAACAGTGGCTTCTCCATAGCTTAGAGCCTTAACTTTTCCTAAAGCGCTTACAGATATAACACTATCATCTGAACTATCAAAAGAAATTGTCTCAGAACCAGATATATCAAAATTCAAATCATAATCAATTATGTATTCACTATTTAAAGGTAAATCAACTTCATTTTTATTAACGGTAATTTCTTTAGCTATAGTTGTTATGTTTGAACTTGTAGTAGTACTTGATGAAGTTGTACAAGAAATACTAATCATGGCAACTATAAGTATCGTAAGTATTGTAAGTAATTTTTTCATAAATTTTTTCCTTTAATTTAGACTTTTTACAGAATCTCTTTCAATGATTGTTCCTGGAACTAAGATTCTGTCATAGGTTTTTTGAGGATTGTTAATCTTTTTAGAGATAACCTTTACAGCTGTAGATACCATTTTTTCAATATTGTTATCAACAGTAGTTATCTTAGGATCTGCTATAGTAGAAAACAAAGAGTTATCAAAACCTACAACTGAAACATCTTCAGGGATTTTTATCCCTAAAGATTTAAGTTTTGTTATTAATGTAAAAGCCACACGATCACAATTACATACAAAAGCTGTAGGCATATTTTTAGGTAACTCTAATTCTTCTAATAATTTACCGCATTCATCTCTATCATCAATAATATAGTCAAAATTTAACTTTAAATTATTCTCAATCAAAGCTTTATAGTATCCTAAATATCTGTCTTGAATACTAGATGTAGCGTTAATCGAACCAACATAGGCAATTTCTTTATGTCCTCTTTCAATTAAAAGATCAGTCAGTTGATATCCTAAACAAAAGTTATCAGCTACAATCGAATCAATTTTTGAAGCTTGTCGATAAAAGTCAAAATAAATCATTGGAATAGTCATTTGTTCAAGGACTGTTAAGTACTCATTACTTAACTGACCTAAAACAATAATTCCATCTACTTTTTTCTCATTATAGACACGAGGCAAAATCTTGTCTTTTTCATTTTCAAAACTGATAATCTCCATAATCCCTGAAGTACCGTATGCATCTAACTTTTTAGTTATCTCTCCACAAACAGAGAAATAATAAGCTTCATTATCCATAACGAACTTTTCGCCAATTAAGATACCAATATTATATTGGCGATCAGTTTTTAAACTTCTTGCGGAATTATTGATTCTATAACCCATGTTCTGTGCAGTATGCTTAATTTTTTCTCTTAATTCTTCAGAAACTCCGTCCTTATCACCTAGAGCTTTAGATACGCTAACTTTTGATATCCCAAGTTCTTTAGCTATTTCTGACATACTTACTTTCTTCATATCGTTACCTCGTTTCCTAAAAAATTAATTAATAAGTATCAACCAATGATTTTATGTTAATTAAATCTTGATTCTTTATTAAGTCTTTATTTGACTTAAAATAGATTGTTTTAGTTTTCCCAGGAATCAAATGGAAATAGTTATCTGAAAAAATAATATCTTCATCTTTGACACTGATTTCAACAAACTTAGCTAAAGTTTGTGAATTTAGTTTCAAAATGTAACTTTCTCCATCAAATTCAAGGTTTTTATTTATTACGTTTTTCTTAAGCTTAAGGTGTTTATCTGGCAAGAAAAACACTTGGTTATCACTAATAAATTCTTTATTTTTATATAATGTAACATTAACCACTAAATTCTCTAATATATATCTCTTATCACTAACCTGTTTCTCTACAATCAATTTCGCTGACTGAAAATCAACATTTACTTCTAAAGACTCTCTTTCAATGATTTCTCCAGAAAAATCCATAATTTCAATTACTAATTCACCGGAAAATGTTTCCAATGAATCATTAGTAATGAAAATCTTAGCTCTATTCTTTTCTTCTTCTATTGAAACTAAAATCAAAGAATAGAATTTTTTAGCATGATAATGCAGTATCTTCCAACGATGATAATAATCAATGCTAGACCATGAAGCGACCGGCCAACAATCATTTAATTGCCAATAAAGAATTCCCATACATCTACCGTAATTTCTACGCCAATGCTCTACTCCATATCTAATACCTTCAGCTTGAATTGCTTGAGATACATATAATAATGATTCAAAGTCCTTTGGATATCTAAATAATTTTCCAATATAGTCAAGGATTTTTGAGTTAGCTGTTTTATTCTTTTGATGTTGTTCCATAATGTAAGAAAAAATATTTCTATCCTCTGGTTTTGTAAATGTTTCTATTGTTTTTATACCTGGAAATGACTGTAGTCCAAACTCACTCATGAATCTGGGATAGTAAAGTCTATAATTAGTAAAGGGCTCATTATTATGCCATACACCCCAATAATGCATATCACCAAAATTATCACTATTAGTATCTTCGAATAATTCTTTTGACGCAGGCGAAGATCTCCAATATGGTAAATCAGGCACAAATTCATTAGTTAACTTTGGTATAATTTCCAAGTAATGTTTTTTATAAAAATCTTTACTTATATCCAAAGAAGGTATATTCCAGTTTTCAATTGCTGTTTCATTCTCATTATTTCCGCATATTAAAACAATTGAGGGATGATTTCTTATTCTGATTAAATTATCTTTGATTTCTTCTTTGATATTTTCTACAAAATATTCTTTATCCATTGGATATATAGAACACGCAAACATCAAATCTTGCCAAACCATAAGTCCTAATTCATCGCAGATATCATAAAAGTAGTTCGGTGGGTAAATTCCTCCACCCCAAACTCTAATCATGTTGTGATTTGCATCCTTAGCGTAACCTAAAAGTTTTCTAGTTAATTCTTCATTAGTTCTACCTAATAAGTTATCTTCAGGAATATAGTTAGATCCTTTCGCAAAAACTCTAATACCATTGATATTAAAAGTAAAGCTTTCACCATATTGATCTTTTAATTGTTCTAAAACAACAGTTCTTAATCCTATTTTTATTTTTTTAGTTTCTAACAAAAGATTACTTCTAAATAGTTTTACTTCTATAAGGTATCGGTCTTGATTTCCGTAATTAATCGGATACCATTTTTTAGGATTTATTAAACTTAATAATAATTCTTGATTAATATCCCCAGTAATAGAGCTAATAGGCTTTTCTTCATTATCTTCATAGATATTTATTACTATTTTAAGATTTTCTAAGTTATTACCTTTAACTGTTGTTAAAACTTTTAAATCAACATCATCATTTTGATGAATTTGTCTAACAAATACATCTTCTAAAGTTGCTTTATCAGTAATATCTAGATAGACATCTCTTGATATTCCTCCGTCAGGAAGTTGTGGACCCCAGTCCCAACCAAACATATATGAGGCTTTTCTAAGATGAATATACCCTCTAACACTATCACCAGCTTGGTAAAGTTTATGCGGGTAATTTTCCTCTTCATTCTTAATGTATTTTAAACATGATTTTATCTCAACTCTAAGTAAATTATTACCATCCCTTAAAAATTCGTTAACACATTTTTTATAGATACGATGCATATTATCTGTTTCTAAGATTAATGACTCATTGAGATAAACCATTGTTAAAGTGTCTAAACCCTCAAAAACGATATACACTTCTTTATCCGATAAATCAAAAGCGTTTATCTCAAAACTTCGTTCATATGAATAATCTTCATTCATATATTCTCTAACCAAGTATTCATTGTCTTGATCAAATGGATCAGGTATAATCTTTTCCTTCAGTAAATCTTGATATACTGAGCCAGGAACATTAGCTTCTATTTTTCTGCCTTTAAAATCCAGAGTCCAAGTCCCTGATAAATTTATTCTTTTATTCGCCATAGATACTATTCAATCATCTCTCTAACAACTTCTCTACCGGTGATACTGCTTATAAACTCCGCTAAATCCGCTGCGACATTCATGCTAGTTTGAACATTAGGATGATAATTTGAACCATAAGGATTACCTAAAGTTCCTGCGCCTTCCATTTCATAAGCATGTACTACTTCTTTATCAAAGATTTGATTAGCATCGCTAATGATTTCTAAAGTAATTGCTTCTAATAATTTTTGTTCATTCATCAAACCATAAGCAACTATTATTTTCGCATTAGGATACATATTATTCAATAAAACTAAAAAGTTAGTATAATCTGTTTTGAATCTTTCTTCTAAAGCTAATTTATCTTCATCACTCATGCTGTTATATCCGGAAGCATTAAAATCATTTGTCCCTAAGTTAACAACAATAACATCAGGAATATAATTTGTTATATCCCATTTGCCACCATCCGTAAACACGGTGTTTGAAGCATCTATAGCAATATATTCAAAAGCCTTAGGAATATTTTGTGTCTCAGAAATACTGCCGCCAGATGTGTTCCATCCTCTTGAAACTCCCCATCCACTAGCTGAAAATATAGAAATCTCAGAATCTAGTAAAAAACTAGTCAAATATGCAAAAGCTCTTAAACCATCAGAATTAACAGTAGTTTTAGCGTCTGATAAACTTCCTAAATTCCCATACCCTGTAGATGATGAAGCTGCGATAAATTGAAGATTAAAAGATTTAGGCTTAGGAGGATCGGTGAAGTAACCATCAGTTTCGATTTTAGTAACAGCTGTATCAGAATCAATAGCTTCACTT
>JAQUZK010000049.1 GCA_028691335.1 Candidatus Izemoplasmatales bacterium | reverse complement strand
ACTTGCTTTTATGCTTGTGGCTGTAAGGTTTGATATATCAATTCTTCCGTTGGAACTTGTCAATCTAATAATATCGAAAATATTATCAACATCAAAATCAACTTTTCCGTTTGATGTTGATACATCAAGGATGTTGATATTCATTCCTGAAGGAATATAAAGATATACTTTAAAATATTCTTTACTTGAGAAGATATCAAATGAAAAAATATTGTAATACCATTTTCTTGATATTGTAAAATTTAATTCTTTTTCACTCACTTCATATTCTACTAAATCTTTATCATGAATGTAATATTTAAGGTGAACTTTATTATCTTCACTTTCTAGAATATTAACATTACGATTATCAAAGTCTAAATAAAATGAACTTAACTCATCAAATTCATAGTCTTTTTCATAGAATGTATAATTTTCATCATCTACCACAAAAAGATCTGCGCTTGTTGTGGTAGATACAATCAATACAACAGCTAGCCCTATTAATAAGAATCCTAGGCCGAATTTAAATAATTTACTCATTGTTTCTTTCCCCTTTTTTACGATAAATTTGTTTTGTTTTTCTAATTATAAATAATCTAATGGAATTATTTGTTTTGTAAATATTGGCTAATAAAGCGTAACCTATCATAGCGATACCAATCCCCATCAAAATCATACCGATTAACACCCATTGATCCATGGTAGTTACTTCATCAACTATGAAGTATACACCAGCTTGAAAGATTAATCCAAGGCCAGATAAAAAGATTGAAGCATAGACTATGGTTAGTACAAATAATGAGAAGTAGTATCCAATCCAACTAATTACTTTAACAGTTCCGCCAATAATATTTGATAATGAATTCTTGTTTGATGTTTTTACATCTTTAATGAATTCTTCATCTTTAATAATATTAGCGATAATTGAATCGATAGATCCAAGATTCTTGATGAATAAGCTTTCATCTTGACCTTCATCAACAGCATCTTGAATCATTTCATCATAATAATAGATGATTTCTTCAGTGTTGATTTTTTTATAAAATTTAAGTTCTTTTCTTAATTCGTTTAAGAATGTTTTTCTATTCATTATCTTTTACCTCTTTATATACATATACATTCGATTGATTTCATCGAAATCATCTATTGATTGTTTTAGTTTCTCTAACCCGTTTTTGTTAATCTGATAATATTTTCTTATCCTTGAGTTATAAGTAGTATTGTAGGTGTTTACTAGTTTTTGCTTTTCCAATCTTTTTAAGATTGGGTAAAGCGTTGATTCACTGATGTCAAGGATTTGAGATATGTCTTGTACAATTTTATATCCATAGGAGTCTTCGTATTTAATGGAAGCTAATACCATTAAATCAAGCAAACCTTTTTTTAGTTGTATATCCATCGTATACCTCCCTATGCATATTACTATATAATACATAGTATAGGTTGTCAATACTTTTTTACTTTTTGTTTTTAAAAATTGTAAGAAAAGTGATATAATTAAAATCGAAAAACATAGTTTTATTAATCGATTAAATAACTGAGGACATAAAAAATGGGAAAAAGATTATTAAATGTGTTACTTGTGGTATTTGTATTTTTGCCAATGACATTAATGCTTATCGCGTGTGATGGTGAGAAGATACCAAACGAAGAAGTTTTGGTTACAGATGGTGTGAGTTTAAAAGAAGCTTTACCTAAGTTTAAAGAATTAGAAGATAATTATACTTATAGACAGAAGTTGTGGCAAACCAATGGGGAAGATTGGTTTAGTTATAACATAGTCAAGTTATATGAAAATGATATCTATGTTCAATCTCGTTATTATTATGGTAATGCAGGATGGCAGATAGAAAATGAAGCTTTTGTCATTGATTCTGAGAATAAGGCCTATACGGTGTATTTAGAAATTGATAACAATTATACTATTTATAGAAAGTATAAATACAATGATACTGACGAAGAGTTCCAATATAGATTTCATGCATATAATTTCTCTGATAATAATATTGAAGCTGCAAGATTTCATTTAGATTATTCTTTTTTAAATGAGGAATGGTTTGAATATCTTGTTATGGAAGAACAAGATAACTCTAAAAGCAAAATATGGAAGATAAAAGATGAGGTTTTAAATGATTCTACATTTAGAACTAGTTTACTTACATGTTTTAAAAGGGATACCGAGTCAATCAATGAAGATAGGATTGATTTTGTATTCTTCTATCTCAAGGATAATTTAGTAACTGATATAGTTTTTGCTTATTGGAATCAATACTTACAACATCATTATCATATAGAGATGCATTTTAGTTATGATGATTATTCTTTTGATCAAGATAACTTAACAACTGGTTTTACTCCATATATTCCAGAGGAATAGATTATTATATAAAATTCAACAAGACTAGGTTTTGAATTAAGAAAGAACCTAGTCTTGTTTTCTTTTTATTTATTTGATTGACAATAAATTTTTATTACTTTAGAATTAAGTTTGAAATAAGAAATAAAGGATGTGAATATAATGTATCATATGAGATTTTCAGGAACACATTATGAGGCTGGATATATACGAGGCAATATATTTAAAAAAGTTGGTTTGCAGTTTAATTTAAAATTAGATGACTTTCAACTTGATTATGGGATTAAATCTGGTAATATTCTAAAACAATATTTTAATGAGGCTTATGAAGAAGTTAGAGGTATAACAGATGCTTTAGACGTGGATCATAAAGTGTTTTTAGCTTGGATGATGTGTATGGGTTGTTGCATGTATAACTTAGAAGACAATTTACCTGAAATTAGAGGGTGTACAGCATTTTGTTTTTCTCAGAATGGTGAAGTGTATTATGCCAGAAATAATGATTTACCACATTTTTTAAAAAAAGGATCTCAAGCTGATTATTATAAGCTAAAGCATACTCCAAGATTTTATATGACAACTTCTTCATTTGTAAATGGAGAAGAAGGTGTTAATGAGTTTGGTTTAGTTGTGGCGATGACTTTTGTAGCAACTAACTTAAAAGATATTTCACCTGGATTTAACTCAGTTTTTATTGTTAGATATTTATTAGAAAAAGCTTCTTCAACAAGAGAAGCTATCGAATTATTAAAAAACATCCCGATAGCTTCTAATTGTAATATTTTGTTGGGGGATAAGTCTAAAGATCTGGTTGTCGTAGAATGTAATAAGAGTGTTATTAATATAAGGGAACCTTTGATAAATGAATCTAAAGTTAAATATGTTGTAACAACTAATGAGTTTAGTTCTAAAGAAATGAGAAAGTATGAAGAAAAAGTCCATAACTATAAAGCTAGTTTAAGATATGAAGTGGCTAGTAGCGCTTTAGAAAAGATTGGATTGGATGATAATCCAATTGAATATTCAAAATCAATACTAAAGGGTGAATTTGGATTTATGTGTCAATATGAGGAAAGAAAAGAATTTGAAACTATCTGGAGTACAATTATTCAAATTAATGATTTTAAAATAATTAGAGCAGAAGGAAATCCTAGGAAAGTTGTATTTAAAATTGATGAAAGATTAAAAATTTAACAAAAAATAAAACAATTTTAATGATTTATAAGATATAACTAAACATAGCATATTTATAAGACCTGATTTTTGCAGTATCTATATAAATTGAAAAAAGTATAGATAATAAAAATAGCTTTACTTTATAGCGTTGTAAACTATTCATTTTTGTGTTATTCTTTATTTAGCGACAATAGTTGTTGCATAAGGAGGTTATAATGAAAAGAACTTTAATTGTTATACTACTTACATTTCTAGCGTTTTTTCTACTTAGTACTACAAACAGAGTTAACGCATCTAATAATCCTATAGCTTATCAAAGTGGGATAGGGTACTCTATTAATACTGCTACTGCAGATTTTGCTGATTCCTCAGATATAAAAATCGGATCTCCAATCTTATCTACAAGCTATTTGCAATCTGTTACCTTAAATAGAGTACAAATTAATGAAACTAATTCAGTTACAAAATCAGATTCTTCTTTTAGTGATTTGACTACACAATTAAATGTAGCTTACGGAGTTTCTTCCGCTGCATCTTATACAGATGGTATGTTTAGTGGAGGCGTTTCATCAGCATTTCAACAAGCTTTATCATATGATTACAGTAATTATTATAGTTCTTATTACTATGTTAAGAACGTTAATATTGATAGATACTCTTTATCTTTACCAAATTATTCTAGTAATATTGAGGAATATCAAAACAATGCAAATTCAACATTCTTAAATTATGTTAATATTGTTCGTTTGGGGCACATGTCAGTTGAAGCTTTGTTTGATATGTATGGCACTCATATGATAGCTAATGGAATATATGGAGGACGACTAGAGCTGTATTATTCACTAACATCAAATCAAGTAGAATTTACATCTAGCACTGAAACCCATTTGGAAAGTAAAATGGATGTTGCAAGTGTTGGGTTGGGGTCAGCTACAAGTAATGTAAGTGTCGATGTATATGGACAATATGGTTTGACAGAAAGCAACACGAATCTTGGGTTTTATCTTATGGCAAAAGGCGGTAACGCATTCGACATTGTCGATATGGATGATTTTGCATCAAATTATTATAGCTGGCTTTCTTCAATAAATGATGAAGATGCAGTATTATGTAATTTTGGATATGATGGATTAATACCTATTTGGGATATAATACCTGACACACCAATTTATAGTAGTGTGAAAAATAATCTAGAGAGTTATTATCCAGTATATTTAGAAGAAAAAGCAAATGATGTTGCAGAAGATTACAGTTATGCAGGGGATTTGGGGGATTCATACTATAATACAGGTTATGAATTAGTCAGAAATCAATATTGGAATATTGACGATAATCCTGCTAATAACAATTCAGACTATGTAGACTTTGGAGAACTATTTGATATTGACCTAGAACTTATGGATTCGCTAGGATATGTTAATGTTGATATCAAAGTTAAATTTGATGTTGCAGAGATTAATGATGGTTATCAGCAATTTCGAATTTCAAGAAGTGATCAAGATATAAGTTCCGACTTGATAGAAGAATGGGAGTTTGAACACACTCCGGGTAGTATAAACACAACTTTTAGTACACATTACTTTTATGAGAATAATGTTAATATAAATCAGTTTCTTGATAACTACATATACTTTTTTTGGGATGCAAGAGGACTGGGTAAAGATAATTGGTATTGCAAGAATGTTTATATTAAACTGGTAATAACAAAATATTGATACTGCCTCATAAAATTTCATATTTAAGTTATAATAGTGTGTAGATATTTACACACTATTTATTGAAGAAGGAGTAAACACATGCTTGAAGTAAAAAATATAAAGAAAGAATATTTTCAAGACAAAGAGTCAAGTACTATTGCTTTGAATGATGTTAGTCTAACATTCAGCAATAGAGGTATGGTTTTTATAGTAGGAAAATCTGGTAGTGGGAAGACAACTTTATTCAATATTATAGGAATTTTAGATAAACCAACAAAAGGGGCAGTTATTTATAAAGGGACTTGTTTATCTAACTTAAGAGAATTTGAAAAAGATATGTACAGAAATAATTCAGTTGGATATATATTTCAAGAGTATAACTTAATTGAAACGCTTAATATAAGAAAAAATATATCACTAGCACTGGAATTGCAGGGGAAGCAAGCCAATGAAGAGGATATTAAGGGTGTTCTTGATTTAGTTGAAATGAGCGATTATCAGGATAGAATGCCTAATGAAATATCAACTGGTCAAAAACAAAGGATAGCAATAGCTAGAGCTCTGATAAAAGAACCATTAATCATTCTTGCGGATGAGCCGACCGGAGCTTTAGATTTTGAAACCGGTGTTCAAATAATGAAAATCTTAAAAGAAGTTTCTAATAATAGACTTGTCTTAGTTATCACTCACGATACTGATATTGCTTATGATCTTGGTGATAGAATAGTAACTCTTAAAGATGGAGTTGTTATAAAAGATGAAATCATAAGCGAAACATACAGTGTAAATTTAGTAGATACTGACAAAGCTAATAGTGAATATTCAAAGAAGGCTTCTGGGTTGTCTATTAAAAATTCATTCCGGCAAGGAACAAGTGGTATTTTTAAAAAACCACTAAGATTCTTAATTACTATATTAGTTATTGCTATAACTTTATTGGTGTTTGGAGTATCGATGTCATTATCAAACTATGAAACTATAGAAGCTGTCCAAAAATCATATCAAAAGTCTGATATAGAGTATTTTTCTTTTGAAAAACAAGAATCATATTTTGATGAAATCTATGGTGAAATATTGTTTAATCCATTTCTTAACACGGAGGATTTAACGCTTTTACGTAATAGGTTTCCTGAAAGCAATTTTTACCCTATAATTAAATGTTTATCAGGAACAATTCAAGAAAACATCTATAATTCTTTTTCTGATGATGATTATTATCATTCAGATGAGATATATGGAGGAATGGAAGTTAGTGACGATGTTTTTAGTGATTTTGGGGCAACGTTAGTTTTTGGGAATTTACCAAAAGAAAGCATTAGTGATAATGAAGTTCTAATAACAAAGTATATTTTTGAAACTTTTAAGGAATATGGGTATTTGGATAAAACAACTAATGAACATATTCCAATTCATATTTATTCAGATATTATTGGAAAAGAAATAACGATTGAAAACGAGAGTTTTGAGATAGTAGGAATTATTGATACAAATTTTGATGGTGAACGTTATGAAACACTTAAGGATGTGTCAAATATCGATTTTATTACTAACATATCTCTTAGTGAATTTGATAGCTATGTACGATATTCTATGCATTCATTATTTTTTGTAAGAGAAGGATATTATAATGAGAAAATTTTTCCAAATAGTTATTCTGGAACATATGTAATTGAGGATCAACCTCCATTAAGGATTGATATTTCAAAATTATTGACTGATGATAATAGTAACAATACATATATGGATTTCTATTATATAGCAAATGAAGATTATATATCAGAAAATACTATATGGAAAGATGGTAATGAATTATCAAATTTAGATAACAACCAAGTGATTTTACCTATAGCACTTATACCAAGTGATGTTTCATTTGATAATGTTGGAACTATTGATTCGCTATTAGCTGATGAAGTTGAGAGCATTGTTTTAGAATATGCATTAGAACATTTTGACGAAATACCCGACTCTTTTAATCCACATCCTTTAAGGGAAGAAACGTATTTGGATTACGCTGAATATATTCTATATTTTACTGACTCTGGTAACGATTATCAAGAAGGAAAAGATATTTCATATTTTCTTGATATAGCTTATTCAAGTGTTCTAGATAAATACTTTTTTGATATATTAGATAGTATAGAGATTTTTAGAGATTATCATGGACTTAGATTAAATGAAACCATAGAAATTGTTGGGTTTTATAATACAACATCTTTTAGAGGACATGATGAGTATCCGATAATATTTTCGGAATCGTTGTTTAATGACTTAATGAGTAAAGTAGATTATGATTTTTCATTTTTAATATCTTCTTTAAGTGAAAGTGATGAGGTGAACAATGAGGTGATTTTATTCTCTTATGATACTTCTTCAAACATTCAGTATAAGTTGACCAGTTATATAACAATAACGCTTGAGTATTACGATTCTATTTTTAGTTCGATTTCAAATATCATGTTTGTTATTGGTTTGGTATTCATATTTCTTTCCATATTGTTATTAATGATTTTTATTTCTTCAAACATTAATATAAGAAAAAAAGAAATTGGTATTTTGAGGGCTATAGGAGCTAAAACGAGTGATTTGATAAAAATATTTAGCCTAGAAGGATTAACTATGGCACTATTAAGTGCAATTGTCTCGAGTGGCTTGTTTATAATTTTTCATATAGTATTGTCTACACTAACTTTAAACAAGTATAGTTTATTTATCAATATATTACCTTTCAGTGTTATACCTATCCTTATTATGTTTACTATTTCTTTGGTCGCTGGCTTTACTTCATCTATAATTCCGATTGTTAGATTTTCAAAGAAGCAGCCGATTGATGTAATAAGGAATATATCATAAATAATTATTGAGTATATTAGCGTAGAAAAACAAGAATCATAGTAAGTCAAGACAAAGGTGCCTTGAAGATGTGATATGTATTCAAAAGAGTGGAACATTGAACACTTTATGTAAAAAAACTATTAACATCATTATGACTCACTGTTAAAAGTCAAGGCAAAAAATTAATAAATAACGAAACTACTCTCAAAAAGAGAGTTGGGTTTGAATTAGTCGATGTTTAAATCAATATCACTACTATCAATTAACTGTAAGTGTCAAATCATCAGTTTAATAAGGGACTGTAAAGAAATGAAGAATTAAATCTCTTCATGGATTACACAGTCCTTTTTTCTTTATAAATGTGTATAACTCTCTAAAAATATCCGTTTTTGAGCATACTAAAAAGAGATTAGCTAAAAC
>JAQUZK010000048.1 GCA_028691335.1 Candidatus Izemoplasmatales bacterium | reverse complement strand
TTTATTAATGATTTGTTTTCAAAGCTTCTACTTAATTATAAAAATGTATTGGTTATAGCTGTTTCAAGTAAGTTAAGCGCTACATATGAAGTTATTAATAAAGAGGTTAGCCAATTAAGAAGTAAAGGAAAAAACGTTAGAATTGTTGATACTAAAACAAATTCTGTTTCTCAAGGATTATTAGTTAAAAGAGCAGTCGATATGTTAGAGTCCGGGAAAAGTGTAGATGAAATTGAAAAAGTTTTAAATGAAGAAAAATCAAAGGTAGAAATACTTGTTTGTCTAGAAACTTTTAAGTACGCAACAATGAGCGGAAGATTGCCAAAAGCTGTTGGTAAAATTGGTATGTTTTTTGGTATAAGACCAATTATGTCTGTTGATAAAGAAGGTAAGGGCGCGGCCTTTGGTTTTGCTTTATCACAAAAGGGTATTACTAAAAAAATTGTTAATCATGTAAAAAAAGATATGGAAAAATCAGGGATTGAAAGCTACGCGTTGATACATTGCTTGAACCCGGATTTATTAAAAGAATACATTGAGGTTTTTACGGAGATAATAGGTAAAGAACCTGAGTTTTTAGCTGAAGTTTCGAGTGCTACAGCTATTCATAGCGGTAAGGGTTCTGTCGCTATTGGTTATATTAAAAAATAAAAAGGAGGAAGTTTTATGGAATGGGCAGCACTAGTTATTTTTGGGTATTTTATGATTTTTTTCATTGTCGCAACCATTATTAAAAACAATAGTATTGTTGATATTGGGTGGGGACTAGGGTTTGTTGTGACTGCTTGGATTCTTTTTTTCATTTCCGGTGATTATGGAATTGAAAAAATCATAGTTAACGCATTAGTTAGTTTATGGGGCTTAAGACTTTTTTACCATATTTTAAGAAGAAATATTTTTGCAGAAGAAGACTTTAGATATAAAAAATGGAGAGAAGAATGGGGGAAATGGGTTGTTCCTCGAGCTTTTCTACAAGTTTTTATGCTACAAGGATTGTTTATGTTTGTCGTTGGATTAGGTGTTTTTTGGGTTAATACAACTACTTTTACTGGTGATATGTCTTATATTGTAGCTGGTTTAGGTATTTTGGTATGGGTGATTGGATATTTCTTTGAAGTAGTGGGTGACATGCAATTAAGAAAGCATATAGCTAATAAAAATAAAAAACAAAAGCTAATGATTTCGGGTCTTTGGAAATATACAAGACATCCAAACTATTTTGGAGAAGCTGTAATGTGGTGGGGAATTTTCATTATTGTATTGTCAATGGATAGTTCTAGTTTTTGGAAGTACTTAGCGGTTATTAGTCCGATAGTTATTACTTATCTTTTAAGGTTTGTTAGCGGCGTACCGATGCTAGAGAGAAAAATGAAAGAGTCATCAGGATGGGATGAGTACGCAAGTAAAACAAATGCTTTTATTCCTTGGTTTCCTAAGAAGTGAGTATGAGTAGATTAAATTGTACCGTAAGTGCTTCAAATGATAATAATATTTGCTTGTATTTTATGATAAAGACTTTTCGTATTTATAATAATTATTCTTTGGATGAAGCGATTAAATATTCTCGAAAAAAAGGATTGAGTCTTCATGTTGTATTGATTGAACCTTATGAAGAAAATAAAAGGAATTTAGATTTTTTTAATCGTTTAACTGAAGATTTACATGAGAAACTATCTATATATGCTGAAAAGGTAGTAAGAATTAAAAGGCCAATTGATTTTAATAAATTACTTGTTAATGTAAATTCGTTTTTTATTGATAAAACTTACTTACGTTTTGATTTAAATATTTATGAGGATTTAAAAAGAAATTCTTATAATAGTAACATTAATTTGTTTACAGTAGAAAGCAATGTTTTTGTTCCAGTGGTTGAAGCTTCAAATAAAGAGGAGTATTCAGCTAGAACTATTAGAAATAAGATTAGTTCTAGATTAGATGATTATAAGAGTGAAGTATTGACAAAGGAAGACTTCACTATTGCAGAAAAGAAAGCTTTTGATGTTTTGGAAGACTTTGTTAGTAATAAACTAGAAAAGTATGATTTACATAACGATCCATCACTTGATTTAACTTCTTTGTTAAGTCCGTATTTAAAATATGGTTTTATTTCTCCAGTTACAATCTATAATAAAATCATTGATATTGACAGCGAGAATAAAGAATCCTTTTTAGAGGAGTTAATAGTAAGAAGAGAACTTGCTTATAATTTTGTGTATTTTAATTCTAGGTATGATAATTTCAGTTATATGACTTATGACTGGGCATATAATACTATGTCTAGACATAAGATGGATAAGAGGGAATACATTTATACAAAAGAAGATTATATTAATTTTAGAACTCATGATCCATATTTTAATGCGGCTATGAAAGAGATGGTTTTACTAGGTAGAATCCATTCTTATATGAGAATGTATTGGTGTAAGAAGATAATTGAGTGGTCAGAATCTTATGAAAAAGCTTTTGAACTTGCTTTAGAACTTAATAATTATTTCTTTTTGGATGGATTAACTCCTAATGGATATTGTGGTGTTGCTTGGTGTTTTGGGAAACATGATAGAGCCTGGACAGAGAGGGCTATATTTGGTAAACTTAGATATATGAATGACAATGGACTAAAAAGAAAATTTGATATAGATAAATATGTCGAAAAAATGAATAACATTTAAGAAAGAAGGTATGTACGATGAATTTCTTTAAACTTTACATTATAGCTTTTGTAGCTTTTCTAGCAGTTGATGCAATTTGGTTGGGTTTAGTGGCTCCTAAATTTTACAAGAGTCAAATCGGAGGATTGATGGCTGAAAAACCTAATTTTATTGCGGCCGGGGTATTTTATGTTTTGTTTATTGCCGGATTAGTATATTTTATTTTAACCGGAGTAGAAGAAAAAGAACTTGGTAAAGTACTTTTAACAGGTGCGATATTTGGATTTATGACTTACGCTACTTATGACTTGACAAATTTAGCTACTTTGAAAGATTGGCCAATAACTGTAACAATCGTTGATTTAATTTGGGGTACTTTTCTTTCGACTTCCGTGACATTGATTTCGTATTTAGTATATAATTGGATTTGGTAGGTTTATGCATTTATTTAATTTAATTATTGTTTTAGACAAAAACGAAGAAAAAGTACTGATGTGTTATAGATCAAAAGATCCATACATTGGTAAGTACAATTTAGTTGGTGGAAAGATAGAAGAGGGCGAAGATTATTTAGAAAGTGCATATAGAGAGTTGTATGAGGAAACCGGAATTGATAAAGCCAGGATTAGTTTAAGGCATTTTATGAATTTTGAGTGGCTACCAATTGATATGAAAATGATGGTTTATATTGGTAAGTTAAGTCAAGAGGTAGAACTTAAAGAGGAAATCCATAAGCTTTTTTGGTTTAGTCTTGATGAAAATTTTTATGACTTGGATAGATTTGCTGGCGAGGGTAATATAGGTCATATGATAGAAATTTATAAGATTCATAGAAATAAAATTATTAAAGATTAGATATATTTTTCTAATCTTTTTTACTTTAAGTAATCATTTACTAAAGCTTGTGTTTATAGTATAATTGGGTATGAAAGAAAGGGTTTTCATAGTTTTTAAATAGAAGAGGAGAAGACATTTATGAAATATTATTCATTACCACCGTTTAGAATAAAAATGGTGGAACCAATTAAACAAATTACAAAAGAAGAAAGGATAGAAAGATTAAAAGAAGCCGGCTTTAATCCTTTTAGATTAAAGTCTGAAGATGTTTTTATAGATCTTTTAACTGATTCTGGGACAGGAGCTATGTCTCATTATCAATGGAGTGCATTGATGATGGGGGACGAAGCTTACGCTGGGTCTAGAAGTTTTTATCGACTTGAAAAGGCTGTTAAGGATATTACTGGGTATAAATATGTTATTCCTGCGCATCAGGGTAGAGGAGCAGAACAGGTCGCTTTACCAAATTTAATAAAGAGAAAAGGTATGTATGTGATTTCCAATATTCATTTTGATACTACAAGGGCACATGTGGAGTTAGCTGGTGGAAGAGCACTTGATTGTGCCTGTGAGGAATGTTTTGACCTTAGTTTAGATTATCCGTTTAAGGGAAACTTCAATATAATTAAGTTAAAAGAATTAATCGAAGAAAAAGGGAAAGACAATATCGCCGCTATTATTATGACAATAACAAATAATTCCGCTGGAGGTCAACCTGTTTCTTTAGAAAATATGAGAGAAGTCAATAAAATAGCTAGAATGAATTCGATACCTATAGTTATTGATGGAGCGAGATATGCAGAAAATTCTTATTTCATTAAGCTTAGAGAAAAAGGCTATAATGAAAAGAGTGTTAGGGATATAGCTAAGGAAACTTTTGATTTAGCTGATGTGTTTTTAATGAGTAGTAAAAAAGACGGATTGGTTAATATTGGCGGTTTAATTGCGATTAAGGATAATGAAGAGTTATTTAGACAGTGTCAAGTAAGAGTTATACCTATGGAAGGATTTCCAACTTATGGTGGTTTATCTGGTAGAGATATGGATGCTTTAGCTGTTGGGTTAAACGAAGCTTTAGAAGAGGATTACTTACAATATCGTTTAGATGAAATAAGATATTTAGGTGATAAACTGCAAGAAGGCGGAGTTCCTATTCAATATCCAACAGGAGGACACGCCGTATTTGTTGATTGTGGTGCTATTTGTCCACAAATACCATTTGATCAGTTCCCTGCTCAAGTAGTTTGTAATGAGCTATATATTGAAGGTGGCATTAGAGCTGTAGAGATTGGATCGCTTCTTCTAGGTAGAGATCCAGATACTCATGAAAACTTAAAAGCCGATAAAGAGTTTATGAGATTAACAATTCCGCGTAGAACTTATACTTTAGAACATTTAAATTATGTGGCTCGGTGTTTGATAGAAGTATGTAAAAGGGGAAAAGAACTTAAAGGATTAGATTTTGTTTATGAGTCACCAATTTTAAGACATTTTACAGCGGAATTTAAACCAAAAGAATAGAGAGGATTTTTATGAGTTTGTTAAATGTAAAATCAGAAATAGGAGAATTAAAAAAAGTATTATTACATCGACCGGGTAGAGAACTAGAAAACTTAACTCCTAAATGGTTAAGTCAGTTATTGTTTGACGATATACCTTGGTTAGATTTAGCACAAAAAGAACATGATGCTTTTGCGGATATCTTTAGAAAAAATGGAGTTGAAGTACTTTATTTAGTAGATTTAGTAGCTGAAGCTTTGGAAAATGACAAAGATATTTTAGATCAGTTTATCAATCAATTTATTGAGGAAGCTTCAATTACAAGTGATACTTTAAAGTTAATAGTATTTAATTTTTTAAAATCGATGAAATCTACAAAAGATATGGTCAGTGCTACTATGGCAGGGATAAGAAAAGATGAAGTTCCTAATTTCACTAAGAGAACTTTATCTGATTACATTAGAGATTATCCTTTTATCACAGATCCCATGCCTAATCTATATTTTACAAGGGATCCGTTTTCTATTATTGATAATGGTGTTTCAATATCTAAAATGTACTCAGTGACTAGATCAAGAGAAACGATTTATGGAGAGTATATTTTTAAGTATCATCCGATTTATGGAAATAAGTCAATTCGTCATTTTTACAGTCGTCAAATGATTCCAACGCTTGAGGGTGGAGACATACTGGTTTTATCAGATAAAATACTTGCGGTAGGAGTATCTGAGAGAACACATCCAGCTGCTATAGAAAAATTAGCTAAAAACTTATTTTATTACAATAAAACTGATTTTGAGATAGTGCTTGCTTTTGACATTCCTAAAAGTAGAGCCTTTATGCATTTAGATACAGTTTTTACTCAAGTAGATCATGATAAATTTTTAATCCATCAAGAGTTAAGACACACTATTAAAGCTTATGAAATCACAAAATCTAAAACTCATAAAGATAAGCTAGATGTGTTACCGATAGAAGGGAAGTTAGATGAGATTCTTTCTAAGTATTTAAATAAAAAAATTACTCTTATTCCATGTGGTGGTGAAGATGATCCTGTCTCAAGTGATAGAGAACAATGGAATGATGGAGCGAATACAGTTGTAATAAGGCCTGGAGAAGTAATTGTGTATGAAAGAAATCATATTACAAATAAATTATTAGAAAAGTACGGGATAAAGATTCATAAAATGCCATCAAGCGAGCTATCTAGGGGAAGAGGTGGCCCTAGATGCATGTCGATGCCTTTTGTAAGAGAATAGTTGACAAATAGTTTTATAGTGGTATAATTAAATTGAAGTTATTGACATATGTCAAGAATGGAGATGGAATTATGCCAAGAAGAGATGGAACAGGACCTAATGGTTATGGACCTCTAACTGGAAGAAAAATGGGTAACTGTGGTAATGGCAGAGGTTTAGGTTATGGATTAGGGTATGGAAGAAACGCTCAACCTTATTCTGATACTAAAACTGATTTAGCTAGAGAGAAAGAACTGTTAGAACAAAGAATTAAAGACATCGAAAAAAAACTAGAAGATAAATAATTTTGTGGTAAGCGACTTTATGTCGCTTATTGCAGTTTAGGAGGAAAGAAGGATGATTATAGTATTACCTACAAAAACAAGTGGAGAAAAATCTTTTATTTCAGAAAATTTTGGAAGAGCTAATTATTTTTATGTTTATGATACAGAAAAAAAATTAGGAGAAGTCTATGTTAATGAGAATCTTGATAATCCTCATGGAGTTGGAATCAAAACAGCGGAATTTGTTTTAAAACATAAAGCTGATGTTTTAATCACCCCAAGAATTGGCGGTAAGAGCCAAGAAATTTTAATTGATAAAGTTAAAATGTATCAAGCAACAGATAAAATTGTTAAAGAGAATATTGAAAGTTTTCTTAATGGTGAGTTAAAGGAGTTATTTTAACTTGAAAATTGCAGTGTTGAGTGGAAAAGGTGGGACGGGGAAAACTTTTGTTTCTGTTAATTTAGCTTATGTTTTAAATGAAGCTACTTATGTGGATTGTGACGTTGAAGAACCTAATGGGAATTTGTATTTCAAAGGTGACTATCAAGAGAAAATAGTGGAAGTTGATGTTCCTGAGATAAATCATGATACATGTATTAGATGTGGAAAATGTGTTGATTTTTGTAAGTTCAATGCTTTAGCGCTTATTTTGGATAAAGTTCGAGTGTTTTCTCAGTTATGTCATTCCTGTGGCGGTTGTAAATTGGTCTGCCCGGTTGGAGCTATAAACGAAAAAAAGAAGCCTATAGGTGTTGTGAAAAGTGGAATGTATGAGAATCACCAAATAATATCTGGAGAAATGTATATAAAAGAGGAGACGGGTGTAAAAATTATCGATGAAATCTTAGATGCAGTTTCTTTAGATAAAAATGATGTTGTAATCGACTGTCCTCCTGGAAATGGATGTAGTGTTATGGCGAGCATTAAAGACGCTGATTATTGTGTTCTTGTAGCGGAACCGACAATATTTGGTTTGCATAACTTAAAAATGGTTTATGAGTTAAGTAGAGTTTTTAATAAGAAAATTGGATTGGTAATTAATAAAGCCAGTGACAACCAAATGATTAATGATTTTGCGAACGAAGAAAATATTGAGATTTTACAAGAAATCCCTTTTGACAAAGATATGGGTTATCTGAACTCTGTTGGAGAAATCGTTTCTAAAAACAAGAAATATAGAAAATATTTTGAAGTTATTGCAGAAAAGATTTTTGGTGATAGACTATGAAAAAAATTCTAATATTAAGCGGAAAAGGCGGAACTGGAAAGACGACTGTAGCGAGTAATTTCATTAATATTTCTAAAGCACGTGTTTTTTCAGATTGCGATGTTGAAGCCCCAAATTTACATTTAGTTTCGATGTTAAGCAATGTTCAAAATCGTGAAAATTATTATGGATTAGATAAATCAGTTATCAACCAAGATAAATGTATTCAATGTGGAATTTGCCAAAGTTACTGTCGATTTAATGCTATTTCATTTGTAAATGGAACTTATCTTATAGATCCTCATATGTGTGAAGGTTGTGGAGTGTGCAATTATGTTTGCCCTGAAAAAGCAATTGATTTTGTGAAATCTGTAGATGGAGAAACAATGCTTTACAAAGAAGATAAAGTGTTTTCAACAGCCACTTTAAAAATGGGAAGTGGGAATTCGGGTTTATTAGTTACTAAAGTTAAAAAACAAATGCAAGACTATATTAAAGATGATGATTTGGTAATAATTGATGGGCCACCGGGAATTGGTTGTCCAGTAATAGCTTCGATGTCAGGAGTAGATTTAATATTGTTAGTAGCTGAACCATCAGTTTCAGGTATATCAGATTTACAAAGAATCATTAAAACTGCGGCTAGTTTTCATTAAAAACAGCCGTATGTATAAATAAGTTTGATTTAAACAAGAAGTTGTCTCATGACATAATTTCTTATTTAAAGGCTAATGACATTGATTATGCTGGTGAAATAGGATATC
>JAQUZK010000047.1 GCA_028691335.1 Candidatus Izemoplasmatales bacterium | reverse complement strand
ATGATAAATTAGCAATTCTTTATCTTAAGGACACTTCTAAAATAGAAGTAGGTATGTATATTGAGTTTGATGGAGACTTGGTTGAAAGAGATCAATATAATTTACCTGGAGGATTTGATTATTCAAGTTATCTAAAGTCAAAGTATATATTTTCTGAATACTATATTAAAAATATAAGAATTGTAGAGAAAAGATTTAATTTATTTGAAGTAAAGGAAGTCATAAAACAAAAGATTAATGATAATTATTTTAAGAAAGATTCAAGTTATTTGAATCTTTTTATTCTTGGAGAAAAAAGTGGAATGGATGAAGAAATAATGAGTAAGTCTTCTAGAATTGGAGTTTCTCATTTGTTCGCTATTTCAGGTATGCATTTAAGTTTGATAGTTGGTTTTATAGGTTATATTCTTGAGAGATTTTATTTAAGAAAAAATATAAAAAATATAATATTATCAGTTTTTTTGTTAACATACAATATTATTACTGGTTTTATGACTTCTATCTTGAGGGCTTCACTACTTACTATCGCTATCTTTTTTGATAAGAAAAAAACCTTCACGAGTTCTGACTATCTAAGTTTTATTTTAATTAGTTTCATTATATATAATCCTTATAGAATATATAATATAGGTTTTGTTTTATCTTTCTTAATTAGTTTTTCGATTATACTTGGAAGGAATTTCTTTGTTAATGATAGAAAGTATATTCAAATATTTAAAATTGGTTGTTTATCAAACTTGATTGCTTTACCAATTATAGTTAACTTAAATAATGAAATTGGTCTTTTAAATGTCTTTTATAATGTTTTTTTTGTATACTTTGTAAGTTTGATTTTTTTACCTCTTTCATTTTTTTTGCTTGTTTTTAAAAAGATAGAAATTATGTATAGCACTGTTATTTATATTTTTGAGACAATCCTAGATATTACTTCTAGGAGTAATATCTATCTGCACTTTAGCTTTTCAAATGAAATTTTTGTTGGATTATATTGGTTGGTATTGTTAAGTTTCTTTATCAAATATAATAATCCTGTTAAAAGGAAGGTTATTATATTTGTGATAACTATTCTAATTATTATTAACACTTATCTTGTTCCTTTGACGAAAACTTATGTTAGACTGTTGGACGTGAATCAAGGAGAATCATTTCATTTACATAGTGGAACCTGTGATATATTAATCGATACAGGAGATAGAGATGATTATGATAATTTAATTAACTATTTAAAACATGAAAATATTAAAGATTTAGACTATTTGTTTGTTACTCATATGCACGAAGATCATTACGGAGAATTAGGTGATATATTAGAAAAAGTAAATATAAAAGAAGTTGTTATGAACTCAGAGTTAGGTATTGATGGTGTTTATCCTTCGATTGTTATGAATGAGGGGGATATCATTAATTGTGGCGGTTTTCGGATTTTAAATCTCAATGGTAATATAAGTGAAAATGAGAACGACAATTCTCTAGTTTTGTATTTTAAAGTGTTTGATGACTCGTGGTTGATCACTGGTGATATAGAAAAAGAAATTGAGATGAGATTGTTGGAAAACTATATTTTAGATATTGATGTACTTCAGGTTCCACATCATGGTTCAATCACATCTTCTACTGAAGAGTTTATTAATAATCTATCTCCTAAATACGCTTTGATTCCTGTTGGTAAAAACAATTATAATCATCCTGATCAGGAAGTGATAAATCGGCTTATTCGAGCGAATAGTATTGTTTTGGATACTCATCATGATGGAACTATTACTTTTAATTACTATCCGCTCTTTGACTTGTCAATAATTGATACTTGCTTTTTAGGAAGAAGAGATAAATACTGGATAAATATTTAAGGATTTATGTGCAAACGTATGAATAATTTGGTATAATATCTTAGTATAAATAATAAGTAGCAAAAGGAGGTCTTTAGTTTAATGAATCGCAATTGTTATCTTTTCTATGGAGAAGACCACTTTATGATAAAAAAAGAAACTGACTTGGTTTTTAAAGAAAACGAAATAGATCTTACAATGATTGAAGTTTATGATGGTGAAGAAGAAGGGATAGATAGTGCAATAACTAATGCGATGACTCTACCTTTTTTAGCAGACAAAAAAGGTGTTGTGATTAAAAACGCAACCTTTCTTACTGCCGATAAATCAATAAGTTCTCAAGAAGCTGAAAAAATTATTAGTTTTTGTGAGATGAAATTAGATCAAACGATTTTAGTAATACAAGTTAGTGATAGTAATCTTGATTTTAAAAGCAAGCTTGTAAAGTATTTGAATAAAAATATTGTAGTAAAAAAATATGTAGTTAATGATAAAGAATTTGATGTATATAAGTATGTTAAGAATGAGTTAAGTAAGCACAATTTGAAAATACAGCCTTATGCGCTTACTCAGTTTATTAATAGAGCTAATGTCAATATGGATAATCTTAATAATGAGTTACAAAAATTGATTTATTATTCATACAATTTAGATGAGATTGATTCTGAAACAGTTTTTCAAATAGTTACTAGAGAGATTGAAGATAATATTTTTGATTTAGTTAACGCATTGTTATTAGAAGATAAGGATAAGGTTTTTAAAGTCTATTATGACTTGCTTGACCATAATATAAAAGCGACTCAGATTTTATCTGTAGTCGCAAGTAAATTCTTGGAAATATTATATACAAAATCATTAATGAAGATAAAGTATAACAAAGTTGATATTGAGAAGTTTTTTGGTTATTCTTCAGGCAGAGTATATTATATGATGAAGAATGCTTCAGAAACTTCTGAACAGATTTTATTTGACAATATTTCTTATTTAGCAGAATTAGATTATCAAATAAAATCTGGTAAGATCGATAAAGATATTGGACCAGAACTTTATTTTATTGGCAGAAAATAAAAAAAAGCCCTTTGGCTTTTTTCTTACAAAGCATTAACTTTATTTGATAAACGAGACTTTTGTCTGTTAGCGTAATTTTTATGATGTATGCCTTTAGCAACGCTCTTATCAATTTTCTTGTATGCTAAGTTCAATGCTTCAACAGCTTTTTCTTTATCACCAGTTTTTACTACAGTTTCAACATTCTTGATCGCTGTTTTCAAAGATGACTTAAAAGAAGCATTTGCAAGACGTCTTTTTTCATTTTGGATATTACGTTTCATCTGTTGTTTGTTATTTGCCATTATCTCACCTCCATTAGTAATTGCGTAAATATTTTAACAAATAAGGGATGAAAAAGCAACAGATAAAAATTTTATTTTTAGTATATAGCATGGTTTTAAGCAATAGTTACAAATAGTAGTTTTTTTTAGGAGGTTTTTATGTCAATTATTAAGATGCATGGCTTTGTTTTAGAAGATTTAGAAAATATAAATAATAAGTTTCTTTTAGCTAATGGATTTATTGGATTAACAGGAAGTTTGGATGAACTTAGACAAAAAGACTTTTGTCATTTAAAGGTTAATCAATTAACCGTTAAAGAAGATTTGAAAGAGAAGTATCTTAGTGTTTATAATCCTTTCTATACTTCAATTAAAGTAAATGATATTATCCTTCATCCTGAAAATATTACTCCTAAAAGACATACTCAAGAATTAGATTTAGATAAAGGTATCTTAAAACGTGATACAGTTTATGAAATAGATGGAGTTGACATTAGAATTTATAGTGAGAAATTTTTGGATCAAGAGAATTTTAATTTTCTTTATTCAAAATATATTTTCTTCACATCCAAATCCATTGAAGTTGAGTTGACTCATGGATTTGATGTTGAACTAATTGATTTTTATAAAAAAGAAATTGCAGATTCAAAGTTTAGCATAGATCAAGATATATTTTTGCACTCTGCATTACCAAACCATCACACAACATTAGATATGATTTATAGTTTTGATAGAAATTTTAGGCATAGAGAGAATAAATTAAATGATTTGCATCAAATATCTTATGTTATTAAAACTGAAGAGGAAAGAGACTATGAAATAATTAAATATGCAGGACTTTCAACTACTGGAGATATTGATTCACTTAAAGAGGGGATTAAGAATGCGAAAAAAGTTGGATATTATGGCTTGTTAGAGAAGAATAATGAAGTTTGGGATAAACTTTGGGGAACTGCAAAGGTTGATATTGTAAATAATAGTTTAGTTGAAAGATACTCTCATTATAATCAATTTCAGTTAATTCAACATCGACCAAAAAACGGAAATTTCCGATATTCACGTTATGGTTTAACTGATTCTCAGATAGTAGATGATTATACTTATGAATTATATGGTTTTCGTTTTTTCTTAAATACTGATTATAGTTTGGCAAGATTAAGTTTATCTAGTAGAATTAGATATTTAGATAAAGCTTTAATAGGTAATGAAGGGGCTTGTTATAGTAATTTATATCTTAGTTCTTTGATTATCATCAATCTTTATGATTATATTGAAAGGTCTATGGATAGTAGTTTGTTGAGAGAAGGCGGGTTAACAATGGTTTTAGAGATTTCAAAAAATATTTTGAAGTTTTTAAAACCAAATATAAAAAAAACAAATTATCAAGCAACAAATGTGTCCACTTTAGATGGAACGATTGAGGGTATTGATAATGATGCTTTTTTGAATTATTTGATTAAAGATGCTTTGGGTAAAGCGAATAATCTAGTAGCTTTAGCTAAGACAGAAGATCGAGTAGATGTAGAGAACTTTCTTAAGGTTAACAACTATGATGAACAGATTAAAGATATGAGGGAGTATCGAAGAAAACTTTATCTTCAACAGCCGAACGTTGATAATTTAATTGAGTGCTATGATGGTTTTTTTAAATCTACCAAAAAGTTATCAAATCCTGATGTTCTAAATTTGTTTTTCTTATATCCAAACGATTTTAAAGAAATAGTTAAAAGAGAGAGCTATCGCTATTATAAAGAGTTTTCAAGTCCTGATGTATTAGGAAAGTTTATTTTAAGTTTTGTGGGAATATCTCAAGATGAAGAAAGAGAAGCTAATAAGCTTTTTAGATCTTATCTAGGTCTTAATGTCTATGATGATGCAAATAGAATAAATCAAGAACAAAATTTTCTTGATTTAGGATTAAGCGCTGCCATTTATAATTATTTAGTTTACGGAATGGCCTGTTTAAGACATGATAAATATTTATTGTCCGCTGATTCTTTTAATCCTAACGACATAAGACGACTAGAGTTTAAAGTTTTAGTGGCGGGTAATGTTGCTTCCGTAAAAATTAAAAGAAATAGTGCTAATATTGAGTGGGAATAAAAGAATTGTTTGACAAATCGTACTTTTTTAGATAAAATTTTAAAAAAGAAGAGGGTGAGTAAATTATGAGCAATCGTAAAATTTTTGGGTTTATACTTATTTTGTTAGGAGTTTTTTTCTTACTAAATGCTACAGGAGTAATTGATGTTAATATCTTTTTTAAAGGATGGTGGACTTTGTTTCTAATTGTTCCTGCATTGGTATCAATGTCAAAACAAGGGGTAACTACAGGTAATTTGATTTTGTTGGTCATTGGTGGATTATTACTTTTAAGAGAATATGATGTTGATTTTGAAGGGTATCTATTACCTGGAGTATTAATTGTTTTGGGTATTGGATTATTTTTAAAAAGATGAGTTGTCTTTTTTGTGATTTATTAAAACAAAAAGAAAGAATAATTTATGAGAATGATTTGGTATACGCGATATATGACAGTTTTCCTGTTAATAAAGGACATATATTAATAATACCGAAAAGACATATCAAGACTTATTTTGAGCTTGAAAAAGATGAGTTGTTTTCGCTTGATGAAGCAATTTGTTCTTTAAAAAGAAAGTTAGATCAGCTCTATAATCCTAGTGGATACAATATAGGAATTAATAATGGTGAAAGTGCAGGGCAAACAATAATGCATTTGCATGTTCATTTGATTCCTCGTTATAATAAAGATTGTGATGACCCTCGCGGAGGTGTTAGGGGAGTTATTCCGGAGAAACAGAAGTATTAGTTTCTCCTTTTTTTATTTTTTTAATTATTATTGATTTAATGATTTTTATAGTATAATAATATTGACAAGTGAGGTGCAAGTTATGAAAAGAAAGACAAAAATTGTATGTACTGTTGGCCCAGCTATCGATTCAAGGGAAATGATTAAAAAGATTATTAACGCAGGAATGAACGTAGCTAGACTAAATTTTTCACACGGTACAAGTGAAGAACATGAAAATAGAATTAAAATGATTCGCGAGGAAGCTGAAAAACTTAATAGATTTATCGGAATAATGGCGGATACTAAAGGTCCTGAAATTAGAACTGGTCTATTTGATAATAATCAAGCGGAGTTTAAGACCGGAGATACTGTAAAGATTTATAAGGAAGAAGTGTTGGGTAATAAAGATGGATTTCACATTAACGCAAAAGAACTTTTTGATGATATTAAAGCAGGAGATTTTTTGTTAATTGATGATGGAAAAATGCGTCTTACTGTTACTGAAAAATCAGTTGATGATTTCACTTGTGTTGTTAATAACTCTGGGGTTATTAAAAGCCGTAAAGGTGTAAATGTACCTAATGTAAAATTGACGATGCCATTTATTTCGGAAAAGGATGATAAAGATATTAGGTTCGCTTGTAGAAATAAAGTGGACATGATTGCTTTATCGTTTGTTAGGAGAAAAGAAGATGTGTTGGCTGTTAGAGAGATTTTAAAACAGGAAGAATCAGAGACTATTGAGTTAATAGCTAAGATTGAAAATCAAGAAGGGGTAGATAATCTTGATGAAATTCTTACTGTGGCTGATGGCATAATGGTTGCTAGAGGTGATTTAGGTGTTGAAGTTTCAACTCAATTAGTTCCTATATATCAGAAGAAGTTAATACATAAAGCTAATTAAGTTGGTAAACCAGGAATAACAGCTACACATATGTTAGAATCAATGATGAGCTCTCCAAGACCGACCAGGGCTGAAGCTAGTGATGTGGCTAATGCGATATTGGATGGTTCTGATGCGATAATGTTATCGGGAGAAACAGCTGCGGGTGTTTATCCAATTGAGTCGGTTTTAACTATGGATACAATTGCCAAGACTATAGAGGATATTATTCCTTATGAAGAAAGATTACAAAAATCTATTAAAACTTCCCACGCAACTACAAATGATGCGATTGGTATCGCTGTGAGTCAAACGGTTATAACTTTACCTAAGGCTGAAGTGATTATTGCTTTTACAGAAACTGGTGGTACCGCAAAAAGAATGTGCAAGTTTAGACCGGGAGTACCGATTATTGCGATTACTAATAGTGTTGAAACTTGTCAAAGACTTTCTTATTACTGGGGAGTTTTTGCGACAATAGGAGAAAACATTACAGATTTACGTTACCATGATGAGGTGGCCATAAAAGTAGCTAAGGATTTTGGATTTAAAAAAGGAGCTACATTGGTTATTACTTCTGGTTGGGGCCAAAAACATGGTTCAACAAATACTATGAGAATAGTAGATATAGAATAGTTAGTTTCTTTGAGTTAAGTAGAAAGATTTATTTCTTTCTACTTTTTTTTAAAAAAAATTACCTTCAAGCAATTGAAGGTAATTAGTTTGTTTTACTTAATGTAGTTTATTAAGAGCTTAAGTGTGTTTTCTATAGCGTCAGAGTGAGTTCTTTCCATTCCGTGTGAAGCATGGACTCCTGGACCGATTAAAGCACCTTTAAAGTCTTTTCCTCCTCTAAAAGCAGCACTTACATCAGAACCATAAAAAGGATAGATATCAGTTGCGTATTTTAATGAATTCTCTTTAGCGGTGTTAACTAGTTTTGTAATTATGTTGTAGTCATATGGTCCACTCGAGTCTTTACAACAAATAGATACATCTTGTTCTGTACAACTCAAGTCATCGCCGATACAACCCATATCAACAGCTATTAATTCATCAACATCTGGTATGTAAGAAGCGCCATGTCCAACTTCTTCATAGGTAGAAATAATGAAAACTAGATTGTATCTTGGGATGATTTGTTCTTTTTTTAAGTATTTTAATAAACCAAAAAGAATCGCTACAGAAATTTTATCATCTAAGAATCGGCTTTTGATAAATCCTGATTTAGTAATAGTTGTTTTTGGGTCAAAAAACACGAAATCTCCAGGTGCTATGCCTAGTTCTTCAACTTCTTTTTTAGTATTAACAACTTCGTCTATACGTATAATCATAGTGTCAGGTGTTCTAGAAATTGAAGAAGCGTCTTTATATACATGAGTAGAAGGGCTAGTTGACAAAAAAGTTCCTTGGTATTCTTTGTTATTTCTAGTATGTACAGTACAGTATTCTCCATCAAGGGTAGGCCAAATAGGACCTCCGATTGTTGTAAACTTTAAGTTGCCACTAGAAGTAATGCTTTTTACCATAGCACCTAAGGTATCTACATGTCCTGATAGTCCTAAAACATAGTCTTCTTTACCTTTCACTTCAATTAAGAGATTACCTTTTTTTGTTCTGGATGTATCATAGCCTAATTCTCTAATTTTTTTGTCAATATAAGCTATGACGTTATCAGTGAAACCGCTAGGTGA
>JAQUZK010000046.1 GCA_028691335.1 Candidatus Izemoplasmatales bacterium | reverse complement strand
GTTGAAGATGTTTTACAAGTATATCCAGAATTGACAATTAAGAAAAAGATGGTTTTAAAACGAAAAAATGAATTTTTCTTTTCATTATGGGGATACCTAATTGTAAGCGGAATAGCTATATTTATTAACTTTACATTTTTACAGTTTTTTGATAATATATTATGGTTCATATTAATATTAATCGCCTTACTTTTTTGGCCGATTTCAATGTTATATAGATACTTAATGATAAAAAAGTAGAGGATGTTTGTTTTGAAAGTTAGAAGATTAGTTTTTATTTCTTTGATGACATCGATAGCTGTAGTGCTATCTATTATAGAAACAATGATTTCAGGTATGATTTTTTTAATACCAGGAGTAAAACTTGGGTTAGCTAATGTAGTTACGTTAATTATTTTGATGACATTAGGTGAAAAAGATGCTTTCTTAGTTGTTTTTGTAAGGATTTTGATTGTAGCTTTAACATATAGTGGATTGTTTTCTAATTCTTTTTGGATTAGTATATCTGGTGGTATGTTAGCTATAATTGCGATGATTCTTATTAAAAAAACTAAATTATCAATATACAGTGTTTCAGTTTTTGGATCCTTAATGCATATGGTTGGACAAATCATAGCCGCAATTGTAGTGTCTAATACCGAAACTTTAATCTATCTCTTACCTTATATGATTGCTTTAAGTGTACCAACAGGTATAGTCACTGCTTATTTAGCGAAGAGAATTATAGGAAATTTTTCTGAGTCAATCAAGAAATTTTAGTTTAAAAAAAAGCTGAGGGGAAATCCCTTCAGCTTTTACTTTATTGGTTCCATCAGATAGTCAGCGAAACCCTCGCTCATTACAATTTCATCTTCATTGATATACCATAAAGCTTCTAAACCTTCAAAATTATTAACATAATCTAAGCCGTCTTCAAGAGACATAAGAAACAAAGTCGTTGATAAAATATCTCCTATAGCACCATCTTCATATATTATTGTTACGCTAGTAACTTCACCACCAGGGTAAAAGGTAGTAGGGTTGATAATATGATGATATAAGGTTTCATCATCAAAATCATCAACGTTTTTAAAATATCTTTGATAGGTACCGCTAGTAACCATGTTTGTACCTGAACCTAATTTGACTACACCATAATAATCATAAGGATTAAGTGAAAAAGGTGTGCTTAGTGCTGTATAAAATAATCCATCATCTTTATCAAGGTTTGTTCCTTCAAAATAAGCGTTTGATCTTCCTAAGTTTAGTATATAGTTTAGATCATATTTACTCATATATTCTTTTACTATTTCACTGAAATATCCTTTAGCGAAGCCGCCGATATCAATACCCATGTTTGGTTTTGCGAAGTCGATTGTTAAATTTTCTTCATCTAAAATAATGTCATCAGGGTTAATGTTAAAATCGGAATTTAAAATTTCTTCACTTGGTATTGGACAATAGTCAACCCCAAGTTCTATTGTAGGATTACATCTGCTAGAGTTTCTAGCTTCATGCCAAACCATTAAAACAGGATGTAGAGCTATGTTAAATAATAATTCACCATCATTAGTTAAAAAGTCTTCATTGTCAATCGCAAACTTGATTGCGTCAAATAATTCTTTATCTACAGTTACTGGGCCATCGCTGTTATTGATAGTGTAAAGGTTGTTGATATTTGGGTATTCATTATACTTATCGAATAGCTGATGATATTTTTCTGTTAGTGTATCAAACTCTTCGAAAATAGTTGGAATATCTTCTTGGTTATCATCATCTATATAAATCTTA
The DNA here is from genome assembly GCA_028691335.1 of Candidatus Izemoplasmatales bacterium. GTDB lineage: Bacteria > Bacillota_I > Bacilli_A > Izemoplasmatales > Hujiaoplasmataceae > UBA2289. The sequence goes on along the minus strand of JAQUZK010000046.1, from coordinate 6,978 downwards.
AAAGAAATTATTGTATCAAAATATGTTGAATATGTTTTTTCGCAAATATAAACACCATCATTTTGCCCTGGACGACATAGTCCTGGATATGGTGTATATTCTGTGGTGGTAGAACCAAAGTTACCACAACCTATTAGGGTTAAACTAATGATTACAAGCATAAATGCAGTTAATATTTTTTTCAAAGTAAGTCTCCTTTATTTTTAGTTTAAAAAACATGAAATATATTATATAATATTATTGTAAAGCAGGTGATTATTATCAAAAAGCGTGACATAATATTCATCGGTGTAATTCTTTTAATAGCTCTTTTGAGTGGACTTTTCTTTAGAATCGTTGAAAGTATCAACGATACAGGAAATCTCTACGCAAAAGTTATTTATCAAAACGAAGAAATACTGATGATAGATTTAAAAACAAACAAATATAAAATATATGATACAGAATATAAAAATCTAATTCATTCTGGTTTAGCTGATGAAGGCATATTCTATGTTCCTGGAAAAACAACGCTTGATATGACTGAACTTTATAAAACTGACCAGTATGCTAAAGATAATAGTATTGTTGGTATAAAAATAATAGTTAAAGATCAAAAAATAAGTGTAGCCTATCAAGAGAGTCCGAAGGATTTATGCCAACTTCAGAGTCCTACTTCATCACCATTGATTCCCATTGTGTGTTTGCCTAATGAACTAACTATCAATGTATATACAGATATCGAAAGTGATGAATTTATTCCTGATTCAATATTGGAGTGATAAATATGTTAACTATTGTCGATGTAAATGTTTTTTTAATATCAAGAATTATTCTTTTCTTCGTAGCCTCAATATTTATATTTAAAGCCATTCAGGCAATTGATGTCTCTAAATTTTTTAGAAAAAATTCAGGGGACCAAATCCGCTTTCTTTTTATGGTAGTCTCTATAATTTTAGGCTTTTTGTTTGTGGATGCAATAGTATCTTTGTTTGAGTATCTTAATGATTTGTTTTAGTCCAAATTTCTTCTTCACTAATGATTTTTAGTTTATCTTGGTAGTTATTACTATTAAAAAGCTTGTTTCTAATATCTTCAAGATTTAATTCATTACATAAGAGGGTGAAAACTATTTGGTTTCCATAATCAACATTAAGTAATTTGGTTTGTTCTCTAACTATCCGATCAATATTTCCTAAATAATCATAATCACAAGTTACTTCACAAGTATATGTGGTTATTTTTTTAGTGAAAAATGTTTCTTTCATAGCTAAAGCAGCTGTTTGAGAATAAGCTCTAATTAATCCACCAGCTCCAAGTAAAATGCCACCGAAATATCTTATAACAATTAATAGACAATAATTTACATTATTGTTTTTAACAACCTCGAGGATTGGATAACCTGCAGTTCTGCTAGGTTCGCCGTCATCACTATACTTCTGTTGATTGTCATCGAGAATGTACGCATAAGTATAATGGTTAGCGTTTGGATATTCTTTTCGAGCAGATTCTAGTAGCGCATTAATCTCCTCTAGATTTTCTACATGATACAAAAGTCCGATGAATCTAGACTTTTTTTCTATTAATTCCACAACGGTTTTAGAAGCTACTGATTTCATATTCTCACCGAATGATATTATAACATAATCAGACTAATCTTAAAACAGTTATATTTAGTAAACGTTTTGATTTTTTAAACTTAGATTCTATCTAAACAATTAGTATAAAATATCTGTATATGATATAATATTTAAGGTGGTTTTATGGAAAAAATAGTCTCTTTAGGAAAAATTATTTTATCGAAATTAGAAGAATTCGGGTATGAAGCCTACTTTGTAGGTGGTTTTGTTAGAGACTTGTTGCTAAATAAGAAATCAGATGATATTGACATAACCACTAATGCATTACCAGAAACAGTTGAGAAATTGTTTGATAAAACAATAGCCACTGGCAAGAAATATGGTACTGTAACAGTATTTATCGAGGATGAAAAGTTTGAAGTTACTACTTATAGAGTAGAAAAAGACTATCTAAATCACCGTAGGCCTGAATCAGTTTTATATACAAATCATTTAGAAGAAGACTTAAAAAGAAGAGATTTTACTATCAATGCCTTGGCTATGGATCGATTTGATAAGATTATCGATTTGTTTCAAGGACAGGCTGATTTGAATAATAAGCTTATAAGAGCTATTGGTAATCCTGATGAAAGATTTAATGAAGACGCTTTAAGAATGTTAAGAGCTATACGTTTTGTTTCTAAACTAGGATTTTCCGTTGAAGAAAAAACAGCTGAATCAATTAGAAATAATATTGAAAAAATTTCTCATCTTTCAAACGAAAGAGTCTTAGTTGAGTTTAAAAAAATCTTTAAAAACAGCTATAATAAAGAAGCTTTAAAAGTTATGGAAAACTTAAATGTAGCAGAGATTTTTAGAGAGTTTAATCAAGGAATAAGAGTTTATAATAATTCGAATTATGAGTTAAATTTTATTGAGTTTTTTACTATGAGTCTATTTTTAGAAAATGCGGTAATTCCTGATTACTGGCGGTTATCTAATTACGATAGATTGATGATTAGTACTATTTTAGAGATTCTTTATAAGGTAAGGGATAATGGTTTTACGCCTTACATCGTGTATTCTTATGGCCTTTCAAAATCCTTGTCAGCTAATAGAGTTAGATTAGTTCTATATAATAGTCCAAGTGAAGAATTTTCGATAAAAACTATTTTCAATAACTTAGTTATCAAAAAAAGAAGTGATTTAAAAATTAATGGTTCGATAATTAAAAAAAATATAAAAAATATTGAGCCTAAAAAAATTGGAAACTTGATAATGGAGATTGAATATCATGTTGTCAATAATCTGTTAAAGAACGACGAATTAGATTTAATTAAATATGCAAGAAACAAATTGGAGAATATAAATGGATAACAGACCTTATTATTGTTATCTAGATAATTTTGATGAACTAACTATTATAGTTCCTATCAAAAATTATCAAGATAACTTAGATTACTTTCTCGTCGGTAATGACGAAATAATCAAATTAAAAATAAATCAAAAAATTAATCTTGGCGTGGAAATCAAATTAGTAGCTAATTTCGACGCTTATATTGATTTGGGAAAAGTTTATTTTGTAGAAAACACAAAAAAACAATCAGCGGAGTTATATACAGGAAAGATTGTTAGAACAGAATTGTTCGATAATATTTACTCTTATAAGAAGTATGATTTAGGTTTTACTTATTCTAAAGAGGGTACTAAGTTCAAAATATGGTCACCTGTAGCTAAATATGTAAAACTAGAGTTAGTTGACAAATTAGGAAATGTTACTTTCTATGATTTTATTTATAAAGTATCAGGTATTTGGCGAGTTTATGTGGATAAAGATTTAGAAGGTTATAAATATCGATATCTTGTCTATGTTAACGGTAAGGAACAGGTTGTGACTGATCCATACGGAAAATCAAGTAACGCTAATGGCGAGTATAATTATGTGATTGATCTACATAAAACATACCAACAAAAATCGAGGTATAGTTTCAGTGGAAATCCTTTGGACGCAATTATCTATGAAACTAGCGTCAGAGATTTTACTAGTGATGAATCTATTTCTTTTGTAAATAAAAAGAAATATCTAGGCTTTGTTGAAAAAGGAATTAAAACAGAAAAAGGAAATTCTGTGGGTATTGATTATCTTAAGGATTTAGGAATTACTCATGTTCAGTTAATGCCAATATTTGATTTTGAAGGCATTGATGAGAACAACCCTGATTCTCAATATAATTGGGGATACAATCCTTCTCAGTATTTTATTCCAGAAGGATCTTATTCTACTGATGCAAATGATCCTTATAAACGTATAAATGAGTTAAAGTATATGATTGATAAACTTCATGAAAAAGGGATTGGCGTTATAATGGATGTAGTTTATAATCATGTTTATGACACTTATAATTTCCCGATGGAGAAATTGGTGCCTGGTTATGCATATCATGTGGATAGAAACGGTATCTATACTAATGTTTCAGGGTGTTCTAATGATTTAGCTACTCATCGAAAGATGATGAGAAAACTAATTATTGATTCAGTTATATATTGGGCTACTGAATATAAAATTGACGGATTTAGATTTGATTTAATGGGATTAATTGATTATGAAACTATGAATGAACTGACTCAAGAACTACATGATGTTAATCCTCAGTTAATAGTCTATGGTGAGGGATGGAATATGATTTCCTCAAATCTATCTGACCGTATGGCTCATATGCAGAACAAGAAAGTAATACCGACTATTGGTTTCTTTAATGATAAGTTTAGAGAAGTCATTAAAGGCTCTACTTTTAATCCTAAAGAACCTGGATATGCAACAGGAAATATTCAGGACCTAGGAATAGTGAAAGAAATGATTTTAGGTAGTGCAAATAATCGATTTATGTTTAAATATTCATCTCAAAGTATCAATTATGTAGAATGCCATGATAATCTAACTTTCTATGATAAAGCATTGATTATGAATAAAAATGATGAAGTTATTTACCCTGAGCAGTTACTTGCAACTTCGATGGTTTTATTATCACAAGGGGTTCCTTTTATTCACTCAGGTCAGGAATTTTATCGTACTAAGTCTTTAGATGAGAACTCTTATATATCTGGTGATGAGATTAATAAATTAGATTGGTCTTTAAGGGACAAACATTATCAAAGTATTGATTTTATTAAAAAGATAATCGACCTAAGAAAAAAACACACTTGTTTTAAGCTAAAATCAACAAGTGATTTAGATTCAAAAGCAGAAGTAGTAGCACTTAATTCAGGTTCTATTATGGTTCACTTTAACGAGTCTTGCAATTTATTGATAATATTTAAACCTAAGAGCATCAAAGAAACGATTATTATTCCTGAAGAATACGATTTAACAATATCTTCAGAAAATGTTATTCAAAATGATAACGGAGAGTTTCATTTAGATAAAATAGGGACTTATATTTTTTCAGAAAGGAGCTGAATAAATTATGTTTGAAAATGGAGTAAAATACGATTTTTTCGCTAAAGTAGTACAAATTAATGATTCAACTTATGACACATTTCCCGTGACAGTTTTAACGGAAAATAATGAGTCAGCTATCGTTAGAGTAAAACAAGGAGAGAGTTTATCATTAAATAAAATTTATTATTTTAAAACGCTTGGAATTTTATTTAAAGAGAAAATTCACTTAGAAGTAATAGAGTTCAAAAAATTATCTGACTTTGATTTGAGTGATGCAAAAAGAGAAAAATTAATGAAATTCTTCTACAATCACGCACCAGTAAATACTATTGAGATTATGAATGACATAGAAGACGTCATTAAAAATCTTGAAAATCAAGTTATCAAGGATATGACTACTAAAATATATTTTGATAAAAAAGATGATTTCTATCTATATCCAGCAGCTACTAAGTTTCATCATGCATATATTTCAGGATTAGCTTATCATACACATTCAATGTTAAAGTTAGCTAAAGGATTTTTAGCTGTTTATGAATGGTTAAACGCTGATTTAGTTTATGCCGGAATAATTCTTCATGACATTTGTAAGATTTCTGAATTTGATTCTTATGAAGGTAGTTCATATACTGTAAAGGGTAAATTAATCGGCCATATCGCTATGTGAGTAAGTTTGCTAGATCAAGTCGCAAATGAATTAGGATATAAGGACGAAGAAGAAGTTATGTTATTACAACATATTATGTTAAGCCATCATTATTATGGGAACTTTGGTTCTCCAAAGAAACCAAATATCGCTGAAGCTTTAATGATTCACTTTATTGACAATATTGACTCAAAAGCTTGCGTACTTGGTGAAGAGCTAGAATTGGTTGAAATCGGCGATTTAACTGGTCCAATCGGTGTTTTGGATAGAGAACGTTATTATAAACATAAATTATCTAAATAAAAAAAACTGTAGGTTTTTGATAAATCCTACAGTTTTTATTTGTTTTATATTTTTGTTTTAGTCAAGGTACTTTCCGATAATTGAATCAACGTATGTTTCTTCAATTCCTTCAAGATTAGCCATGATATCACTGTTAGTTAAACTTGTTGATTCCCCTGGTGTGAATGTTCCGTCAGCTAATAATCTTGCCATATCGATGTTTACAGTTCCTAGAACATAAACAGAATTTATTACTTCATATAGATAAAATTCTATAGCAGTTGCAACATTTGCTGGTAATTTTGGAATAGTAATATTTAATCTTTCTTCAATATCAGCGTCACTTAAGTCGTAAACCATTGAGAAGAATTTATAAGTTGTATATAATTCAACTTGTTCAACTGTTGGTTTATCACTGTCGTTATAAATAGTATCAGAATATATTCCATCAGTATCTTGATCTTCAGTGAATTTAGCTGAAAATTGTTCGAAATCATCGCCTTTTGTAGCCAAGATATAATGCAAACCAAATTCAGTTGGTACAAAACTTGATCTTAATTCATCTAACTCAGAGTTTTGAGGTAAACGATATTCTTGATATAACTCGATTAAAGCTTCAGTGAAGTCTTCAGTATAAGTGTCTTTAACTCCATATTCTCCACTGTAAGTGAGTGAATGAGTTACTTTTTCATCTTCTTTATCAGGGGTATTTAGGTCTTCGGTTAATAATAATACACCGTTTTGTTTATATACTCCCCAAGTTTCATCTGTTCTTTCAGCTTTTAAATATTCAGCGACTAAGTCAGAGAAATCATCTTCATAATCTTTAATAGCTGTTTCTAAACCAGCTAACATACTCAAGAAAGCTTCTCTTTCTAAATCAGTTAATGAATCTTTATATTCGTTATAATCATCAGGTGAACCATCTTCATCAAAATCAAAGAATACTAGTAATTGAACTACATCTAAACTAAAGTAGTTATCATAATTTTCTTCTACAATATCATAAGTTTTTTCAACTATATCGTATTGGTTTATAACGTTATTAATTAAGTAAGATAGGAAGAGCACAC
>JAQUZK010000045.1 GCA_028691335.1 Candidatus Izemoplasmatales bacterium | reverse complement strand
AATCAAAAAAATAGATAATATATCTAAATTATGAATTCCCTCACTAAACCATTTACCAGTAGGAATATACTATGAGACAAAATCTAAAAGACCCATCTGACCAGATAATGGATTACTATTAGCCATATTCATACTCATTGAAAGATACATTATTCCGAAAAAGAATACAAACATTAATATTAAATATAAAGCCTTTCCAATTCTAAATCTTGATGAAAATCTAGCGATTAACAATGACACAAAAGAAAAAATTACCAAAGGTATTATCGGAACTGCAAGCAATAACAATATCATTATCAAAAGCTTAAATATATCAAAACCACCATGATAGAAATATGAAAATGCGATTGGTGCAGAAATCGAAAACATAATAACATAAATAAAACCTAACATCACCGTCAATTTACCTAAAAGTATTGTTCTTGTTTTAATTGGCAAAGGTTGAAGAATAGTAAAATCCTTGTAATTAAATAAATAACCATTAGAACGAAGAATTATAAATAAAATTGATAGCATAGTTGTATACATGAAAATAAAATCTAATAACATATTTTCTTGATTTGACTCCGCTAAAACTTTACCTAAATCAAAAAACATATAACCAAATACAAAAAACAAAGTACCGAATCCATAAAGTATCGCAAAAATTATTAAAATTGCTTTAGTCTTAGATGACTTAACATTAGTTCCTAAGATTCTCTTTAAAGAAAAATTCTCTTTAAAGAAAACTTTCATTAAATTAAGATACATAATTATTCCTGCAATAAATCTATAAAAATATTTTCAAGCGATTTATCCTTGATAATTTCTTCAGTTGTTCCATTTGCGACAATTCTACCGTTTTTAATTATTGCGACTTTATTACATAATTTCTCTGCTACTTCTAATACGTGTGTTGAAAAGAAAATCAATGAACCTTGTTCTACCAAATGACGAAAAACATCTTTTAATAAGAAACTAGCTTTAGGATCTAACCCAACAAATGGCTCATCTAACAACATTGCTTTAGGCGAATGGATTAAAGCGCTCATTATCACAATTTTCTGTTTCATTCCATGTGAGTAACTTGAAATTTGGTTATTTAAAACTTCACTCATTTCAAACATTTCCGCATACTTGTTAATCAACAATCTTCTTTGTTCTAAACTCACATCAAAAGCATCAGCCACAAAGTCTAAATACTGAATACCAGTTAAAGACTCATAAACATCTGGATTATCAGGAATATAAGCAATCAATCTTTTAGCATCTAAATTATCTTTGATGATTGATTTTCCGAAAATAGTAATGTCACCTTCATCAAAATTTAGAATACCTGCAATGGATTTTAATAATGTTGTTTTACCAGCGCCATTGTGTCCAATAAAACCATAAATATCTCCTGGTAAAATCTCCAGGTTAATCTTATCGATAGCGTTTTTCTTTTTATCGTAAGATTTTGAAACATTTGTAATATTTAGCATAAATATCCTCCTTATTCATCAACTAATTATTATACACTTTTTTTTATAAAAATTGTTTAACTAAAATAAAAAAGTATTAAAAAATATCAATTATTTATTCTTGCATTTTTAAACTCAATTATTTATAATATTACTAAGCTCCTATAGTTTAATGGTAGAACACAGCAATGGTAATGCTGAAATTCTAGTTCGATTCTAGGTAGGAGCACCACTTCTATATAAATTATTAAGCCAGCTCAATTAAGCTGGCTTATTTTTATTATTTAATTGTTTTTCCTGAATCAATTGTATTATCTTTAAAAGCTGACAAATCAGCACTTTCAAATAATCTAACATTCTTACCGATAATCATATTATCAGGAATATTAATATGTTTACCAATAACAGTTATTCCGCTTGATAGTAAATCAGGTTTTTCTTCATTAGCTTTATTTTCGCCAAAACCTAGTTTAGCATTTTTTCCAACGATAGTATGCTTATCAATAATACAATTATCTACGACAGCACCTTCTTTAATTTGAACATCATTTAGGATAACTGAATTTTTTACTACGGCTAAAGGATGAACAACAACGCCAGGACTTAAAACACTTCTTTCTACATGACCAGCAACTATCGAACCATTTGAAAGTAAAGCTTGTTTAATCTGTGCTTTTGAACCTACTTTAACTGCAGGTAATTCTTCTGACCTAGTATAAATTTTCCAACTCGGATCATACATATCTAATTGAATTTTATCAACAGTCTCAATCAATCCTAGATTCGTATCAAGATAAGCATCATAAGTTCCTACATCTTTCCAATAGCCATAGAACTTATATGCATATACTGACTCTTCATGAATCATTTTTGGGATAATATGCTTTCCAAAATCAAGATCTTCTTGCTCCATGGAACGAAGATATTTTAGTAAAACATCGGTATTAAAGACATATATACCCATAGAAGCCATGGTCAAGTCAGTTTTTTCAGGTTTTTCTACAAACTCTAATATTTTAAGATTTTCATCAGCTCTTAACATTCCAAAATGATGTGCATCTTTTGGATCGACAATATTAACGCCAACCGTCAAAGCTGCGTTATTTTCAATATGTTTATTAATCATTTTCATATAATTCATTTTATATATATGATCGCCTGAAAGAATTAAAATATAATCTGCATTTCTCTGTTCAATATAATGAATATTTTTTCTTACTGCATCAGCTGTTCCCATATACCATTCAGAATGAGGCTGTAGTAAAGTAACTTTAGAATCTCTTCTATCTAAATCCCAAGGCTTACCACTACCAATATGGTCATTTAAAGAAAACGGTAAATACTGAGTTAATATTGCAATATCAAAAATTCCAGAATTAGCGCAATTGCTCAAAGTAAAATCAATAATACGATACTTTCCAGCAAATGGTACTGAAGGTTTAACTCTGTTCTCTGAAAGGATATCTAATCTAGTTCCTCGTCCACCAGCTAAAATTAAAGCTAATACTTTTTTCAAAACAATTCATCTCTCTTTCCTATTAATTAAGTTTATTTTTGTTTTAATTCCTGATAAATTTCCTTATACTTTTTAGCTGACTTATTCCATGAAAAATCAGAACTCATCGCATTTTTTACTAAACTATCCCAATCACTAGGATGATTATGGTAAATCTGCAATGCATATCTAATAGTATGCATCATATCATGAGCATTAAAATTAGTGAAACTAAAGCCGTTACCTTTCTTCTCATACTCATTGTAAGCTTCAATAGTGTCAACTAAACCACCAGTTTCTCTTACTACTGGGATTGTACCATACTTTAATGCTATTATTTGTCCTAAACCACATGGTTCGAATTTTGATGGCATTAGAAAGATATCACTACTAGCATAAATCATGTGTGCTAGTTTATTTGAGTAACCAATATATGTTTTCACTTTATTTGAGAATTTCATTTCTAAGTCTTTAAAATATTCTTCATAAACATCTTCACCACTACCTAAAATAATAAAGTTAAAATTATCAATACCCAACATTTCTTCAAAAACTCTTTGAACTAAATCAATACCTTTTTGATTAACAAGTCGAGATATGATTGAAATTAATGGTTTATCAATATCGAAATCTATTTTAAGTTCTTTAAATAAATACTTCTTATTTTCTAATTTCCCCTCTTTGTAGTTATCAATTGAGAATTTTTTTTGAATAAAACTATCTTTTTCTGGAGAAAACTCTTTATAATCAATACCATTTAAAATGCCTATGACATCACTGCCTCTCATTTTAAGAAGGTTCTGCATTCCATAGCCATAATAATCAGTCAAAATCTCTTGAGCATAATTTGGAGAAACAGTAGTGATAATATCAGCTGAAACAATTCCAGCTTTTAAAAAGTTCAAATGTCCATCATATTCAAATCTTGTATCATAGTTAATTCCAAATAACTGAAAATCTTGTAAAGGAAAAATACCCTGATACTGTAAATTATGTAAACTTAAAACTGATTTGATTTTCATATCTTGATATTTTTTCTTAATTATTAATGGAATCATTGCTGTATGCCAATCATGTACATGAATGATGTTAACCAAAAAGTCTAATCTTTCAATCATTCCAAGCACAGCTAATTGGAAATAAGTATACCTTTTACCCTCATCTCCATAGTTATATATATTGTCTCTTGATCCAAAATAATACTGGCTATCAATGAAATAATATAATATATTACCTTTCTTTAGAGTCTTAACACCGACATATCCCTCATCAAAATCTATATTGAAATTGAATAAATCTTCCGCTTTATCCTGATATTTTTTAGGAATACTCTTATAGAAAGGTAAAACTACTCTAACATCTGAGTTCTTAAGTCGTTTAATTTCATTAGGAAGTGATCCGATTACATCTGCTAAACCACCAACTTTTACAAACGGTGAACACTCAGCGCTGACATGTAACACATTAATCATACAACTTCTCCTCCTTTATTTTTTAGAATACACTTTATCGTTAGGCCAAAATCTAATTAACTCTCGTTTATAAATTGAAAATAAAATATACGACGTTTCCATTAACAATAACAATAATAAGAAACTAGGAACTGTAAATTGTTCAATTTCAAACAACGTTCTTAAACCAGGTAAAGTAAATGCTAATATACTTAATAAGGCAGAAACTAAAATTAATATTGTCTTTAATATATTTAATGGTGAAGCTACATTAACTAAGATTAACCAATATGCAAATGTCGCTGCAATAATCCCAACAGAAGAAATCTCTCTTTCTGTTAATATATTAAATGCAGAAGAAACCCAGAACACTGCTAATAAATTGGCAATGATTATTAATGCGCCCGGTAAAACATTCTTTAAAACATTCTTAATAAATACACCACTAAACATCCTATTATTAGGTTCCAATGCAATGAAAAATGATGGAACACCGATTATGAATGTTTCAATCACAAACATCTGCTTTGGAGCGAATGGATAAATTCTTGTCGTAAATAACAAAATAAAAGTTAACAATATCGTATAAAGAGTTTTAACTAAATACAAAACAGATGCCTTCTCTAAATTTGATACTATTTGACGACCTTCTTTAACTACTTTTGGTAAAGCTGCAAAGTCGTCTGTTAATAAAACAAAGTGGGAAATATTTCTTGACGCATCAGTTCCACTAGCTAATGAAACTGAAACATCTGCTTGTTTAAGCGCTAAAACATCGTTTACACCATCCCCAATCATACAAACTTTACGAGAATGATTTTGTAAATGCTCTATTAACAATTTCTTTTGATGAGGTTTAACTCGACCAAAAACATTATAATTTAAAGCTATTTGTTCTAATTCTTCATCAGCTACATCATCTAAAGATATATACTTTTCAGCGTCAATAACACTAGCTTTTCTTGCGATTTCACTAACAGTTAAAGCATTATCACCAGAAATAACTTTAACATTAACTGAAGATGCGTTAAATTTTTGAATAGTCGCAATTGCACTATCTCTAATGTTATCCTCAATTATAATTAAAGATATTGGCTTAGCCTCGCCAGAAATCTTTTCATCCTTAATTTTAGGGACTTTAGCTAATAATAATACTCTCATCCCTTCTTGAGCATACTGCTCTACTTGGTTTTTGATTTTAGAATATTTCTTATATATCATTTCAGGAGCACCAAGGGCAAAGATTCCCTGTTTAAACTCTACTAATGAATATTTATTTTGCGAATCAAATCTAACCATCGAAACCATATCATAATAGTTGCTATCACCGAAATAACTCTTTAAAGCATCAGCTGTTTGATTTTTATCTTTTAAATGATGATTCATTGATGAAACAATCTTCTTAATAGTTGCATCATCAAAATCATCACCATCAAGTAAACTCTTCTTAATTTTTACGAAGCTATTAACCTTCATGGTGCCATCTGTAATAGTACCAGTTTTATCTAAACATAAAGTATCTACTCTAGCAAGAGTTTCAATAGAATAAAGTTCCTGTACTAAAGTCTTATGCTTTGCGAGTTTAATGACTGATGTTGCAAAAGTCATTGATGTCAACAAGAACAACCCGGAAGGCACCATAGCTACCATTGAACCAGCCATCTTGATAAGAGCGTTCTTATAAGCTTCACTATCTTGTAAAAAATCAGGTAAGTAATCATAACTCGACATTTTAAAAGCGTTATAGAAAGTCATTAATCCTAAAGGAATAATAATTATCCCTATCAGTTTAAGAAGTTTTCTAAGTGAATTTAAAATAACAGATTTTGGTTTACTTAAAGTTTTTACTTTTGACTGTAAGGATTCGATATAATTATCTTTACCAACAGCTATTGCTCTTACATAAGCTTCACCATTAATAACATAACTACCACTTAACAATCTATCTCCTTTTTCTTTGGTAATAGAATGTGACTCACCAGTTAAATTAGCCTCATTTACAGATAACACTCCATCTTCTACCACAGAGTCGGTTATAACTTGCTTTCCTTGATCTAAGTAAAAAATATCATCGATAACAACATCTTCAACATTAATATCAATTTCAATAGCCTCTCTAACAATAGTAACTTTAGAGTCAGTTATTAAAGAAAGGTTTTTAATAATAGATCTCGCCTTAAATTCCTGAATAATCCCAATTAATGTATTCGCAAGTGCAATTACAATAAACCATGTGTTTTCATAACTTCCTATTGATATTAACAATAAAGCTATGATTGTCAAAATCAAGTTAAAATAAGAAAAGAGATTATCTCTAATAATCTTCCATGGGGTTTTTAGATTTGATTTTACAGTTTTATTTGTCTTTTGCTCTATGATTCTTTCATTAACTTCTAAAGCGGTTAGACCAAATGCTTGATACTCTTCTATCGTTTTCTTTTTACGAGCCAATTTTATCACCTATATCAATTATACCAAAATAAATCAAAGCATACAACGCGAAGAAAAAAAAGAACACTAATTTTTTAGTGTTCAAAAATACTTCCACCGATAAATTCTCTTAAAAGTGAATTAATTGGCACATATGAAGCATCAATACTATTAAAATATTTTAAAAATTTAAGTAACCTGTTTGCTTGAATAAAATGCTGTGATCCTTTTTCAATATGTTTTAAAGCATTTTCCGCAAAAACCTTAAGTACCGCAAACTCATAAGTTAGTTCTGAATTGAAAATATAATCAGCGTTCTCAATATGAGGATAAATCCAACGATATTCTCCTCTTCTTACAGAAGGCCACATATCCAAAGTTTCCTCAGGAGTTGTGTTTCTAAACTGTAAATCTCTAACTATCCTTCTTAACAATCTCAAATCAGTTAAATTGATTGGATTATTATAATCAATGTTAATTTGCGTGAAAGGAGAAATATATATTTTAAATTTCTTATCATTTGGAATGCTTTTTGATAAAATATCATTTAAAGCATGGATTCCCTCAATGATTATTGGTGTTTTCTCATCAATAGAGAAAGTATCAGTCATTTTTCTTTTTTTAACTAAAAAGTCGTAATAAGGTAACATCACTTCTTTTCCAGCTATCAAATCTTTAATATTTTGATTGAATAATTCAATATCTAAACTTTCAACATGCTCTAAATCCGGTTTCCCAAACTCATCTACAGGAGCTTGATTAACTGGTAAATAATAATTATCAATTGAAATCATCAAAGGCGATAATCCTTTATCTCTTAATGCAAGGTCAAGTCGTTTAGAAAAAGTCGTTTTTCCTGATGAAGAAGGCCCAGCGATTGCGATAAGTCGAATATTATGATGACTGGAGATAATATTTGATAACTCTTCTAATTGTTCATCGTGACGATTTTCACACTTTTTTACAAACTCTTGTATATCGCAATTTTCGATACAATGATTCATCTTGTAAATCATATCTACACCTAAATCAACAGCCCAGTTTTCTGATTTAGATAAAACATTGAAAAATTTAGGAGAATCAGAAAATTCAGGTATCTCACCTTTTTCTTCTCGTCTAGGATATTGAACTAAAAATCCTGTATTTAAATAATGAACTTCAAATTCTTTTAAATATCCAGTTGAAGGTACCATATAACCATACATATAGCTCTTATAACCATCGCATTTATATATGTTAACGTTTTGATGACGATATTTTAAAGTTTCTATTTTATCTTGATAACCTAAAGAAGAATAGTATTCTTCAGCTTCATCTAAACTTATTTGCTTTCTAGTTATGTCTAAATCCTGACTAATAATATTATCCATTTCTTTGATAATATTATCAAGCATTTCAGATGTAATCTTTTTATTTACAGCTCTACCGTATATACCCATTGATATGCTGTTAGAGAATTTAATCTGAATATCAGGATAAATCCTAAATGTGGCCATGCAAAATAAGAATCTCATTGATGTTGCATAGATTCTAGTCGAATCATAAAAAGAATAATCAAGAAACTCTATTTTAGAGTTAGCGCTTACACGGTAAGACAACTCTCTTAAACGATTATTTACTAAAGCAGCATAATAAGTGCCTGGATATTTTTTCACCAAGTCTTTTAAATACACTGGATTATCAAACTCTAATACTTCATTTCCTATAGTTAGTTTCATTAAAATCACCTCAAATTTTTAGAGTGTATTTCTATTTTACTACTTTTTAAAAAAATAGCAAGAAAAAATATTATTTAACAAAACTAATGACTAAAAGATTAATTTTTGGTATAATAAGTTCCAAGATATTTACTGTGACTAGGAGGTAAAGCAAGCGATGTTTCTTTTAGACTTTTTTACAACAATTGGCATGGATGAACAACCAGTAAATTACCTATTCGGTCCATATCATCTAGTTTATTTTTTAATCTGTTTGATATCATTTATTTTCCTCTATAAATGATTTATAAAACAAGAAATAAAAAAACAAG